>DATATI010000014.1 GCA_036268875.1 Polyangia bacterium
CCTTGCGCGCAGGAGCGCAATCGCGCGGTCCACGGCGTCGGCCGAGCCCCCTGCGCTCCGCGCCGCGCGAAACGCCTACAGCGCTCGTCTCGATCTATCGCCCAACTGTCCCAGGACGCCACCTTCCCATGATGCCTGTCCTCCGGCGAGTCATTCAAGCCGCACGCACAGTCGCAATGCGACAGAGTGCATAGCTTGCTGGGCGACTGCCCTCTGTGCCTCGTCCCGACCGCGACACCAGCGTCCGGGTCAAGTAGGGGCGGCATGCACATAGGTCGATGGGCACGGGGTCTCCTCGATGGAACAGACCGTGCTTGCGGAGATAGAAGAGGAATCGAATGGGAACCAAAATAGCTGGGTCGAAAATGAATGACGTCGCGTCGCGCGCGCCGAAAGCACACCGGTCAAGCGCGGCGACGCTGCTGACCGCGATTGTGACGATGGGCCTCGGATGTAGCGCGAGCGGAAGCTCCGTCGATGGTGGTGGCAAGAAAGATCTCCAAGACGCGAGTGAAGTCCGAGCGGACCTAGACCAATCTGCGGACCTAGACCAATCTGATGATGCACTGACCCGTCCGGACGCTGCGGCGATGAGCGACGCTGAAAGCTACCCGCAATGCCCGGACGTTTCCGGCCCGCGACTGCTGGCCCAGACGCTCTCCGGCGCCCCGACGATCGCGCGGGTGGACATTACCGGTGGCTGCACCTTGATCGCGGTCTGCGTTCCGAGTGTCGAAAAGCCGTGCGAGGGGGTGGGGATCCTCGGCGGTTCCGGAACGAGCTGTGTACTGACCTTCACGTCCGTGGACGGACGGTCGACCTCGACGACCGTCGCCGTAGTGTCCGACGGCCCGCCCTACCAATGCCAAGATCTCGCCGGCAGAGTTGAGACTACGGTCGACAGACATTTCGAACCCGCGTCGATCATCGTCGAATTCTCGGCGCCGCCCGCCGACAGCGGAACCGACTAGCCGCAACGCCTGACCTATGTAGCCCACAAAACCCAGAAGGTCGTCATGACGGGATACGACGAGGCGTTACCGAAGAACAACTGCGACGTAATCCATCCGCGAGAGGCGTGATGTAACCGAGGTCAGGGAAATGGCAGGAGGAGGCTGGAGGTGAAAGATGCCACAGTCTCTTGCTCGAAAGTTCACAGGGCTGGCCGCGACGGCGGATCGGAAGCGATGGCGGGCCGAGGATGCGGCGGTAGTTTTGTCGCGGCTCGAATCTTCGGGGCTGTCAGTGCCCGAATTTGCCGCGCGGGAAAGGCTGGAGCCGCAGCGTCTGTATCGCTGGCGTGCGCAGGTTGAAGGCACGCTGGCCGCGGCCCGATCGAAGGCCGCCCCCTTCGTCGAGATCAAGACTGCGGCGACCGCTTGTATTGAGGTGGTTTTGCGTTCGGGCCATACGCTTCGTGTTCCTGCGGGATTCGACGGCGATACTTTGCGGCAGCTGGTGACCGTGCTCGAAGGAGGACCGCCCCAGTGCTGAGCTTGCCCCCGAGCGTGCGGCTGTTCGTGGCCAGCCAGCCCGTCGACGGCCGCAAGGGCGCCGACAGCTTGATGGTGATCGTGTGCGACGTATTCGGGCAGGACCACTTGGTGGTCACCTGTTCGTGTTCTTCTCCAAACGTTGCGACCGGGTCCGCATCGTCTATTGGGACCGCAGCGGATTCGCCATGTGGACGAAACGCCTTGGAGTGGCCGATTTCGTCCCACGTTCTCGGCGGACGGCCGTCTCGCCTCGGTGGCCGTCGAAGCGGCCGAGCTGGCGTTGATCGTGGAAGGGATCGATCTGGCTGGCGCCCGCCGCCGTCGACGGTGGCAGCCAGGACGGGCGGCCTGAAAAAAACGTCGACATGTTCACTTCGTTTGATCTCTTTCCCGCCGCTCGTGGAACCTATCATTACAGATGAGCGAGCCCGCGGTGATCACCTCGCCCCACGCGCCGGACGTGGAGGACGTGCGACGGTGGATGGAGAAGATGATCGAGGCCAGCAAGCTCTTCGAGCTGGTGGCGGCGATCATCGCGCTCATCACGCGGCTGCGCGACATCAACACCGAGCTGACCAAGCGGCTCTGATTCGCGGCGGAAACGCCCACGGTCCGAAAAGCTCGGCCGTGTGGAGCGCGGCAAGCTGGGTACGACCCTGATCGTGGAATCGCTGGCGGACAAGTACCTTGAGCACCAACCGATTGAACGGCAATGCCTGCGGTGGTCGCGCACCGGAGTGGACATTGCGCCGCAGACGCTGGGACGCGCGGTCGGCGCCGCGTTGGACCTTCTGTCGCCGGCGGCGAAGATGATCGCGGAGCAGACGCGTGGTCCTGGCCTTCTGGCCACCGACGCCACCGGATTGCCGGTGCTGGATCGCGACGCACCGGACGGAATTCGAAACGGAACCATGTGGTGCTGGACGAACGCGCGATGGGTGACGTTCTTCTACTCGCCGCAAGGTGATTCTGACAGCGTGCGACGGTTCCTGGGCGACGATGTTCGCCGGACTGTTCAATGCGACGGCACCAACATCACCACGTTTCTTGAGCGCGCCGGCGGTCCAACGCCCGGATGCTGGAGTCACGCGCGGCGCGGCCTGGTCGAAGCGGCCCGCGGCGGTGACAAGATCGCTTTGCAGGGCCTACGCATCATCGCCCGCCTCTTTGCTGTCGAACGACAGAGTGCCGTCGACGGCGACACCGCCGCCCAGAGGCTGGCGCGCCGATCGGCGAATAGCCGACCGATTACTGACGAGCTTCGTCGATGGATCGATGAGAGACGAGCCAAAGTACCGCCAAAGACGCCGCTCGGCGCCGCGCTCGGCTACCTGGATCGTCAATGGAAACGGCTGCTGCTTTTTCTGAACGACGGCAACATCGAGTTGACTAACAACCGCGTCGAACGAGAGTTGAGAAAACTCGTCCTCGGCCGCCGTTCATGGCTCTTCACTGGGAAGATCTCGGTGGCGAGCGGACCGCCAATATCCTCACCATCGTCGGAACCTCGTCACCAACCTCATCATCAACGGCTGGCGACAAACCGATTTGCGCGCCTTGCTTCCCGATCGCCTCGCCCTCGTCCATCACGACCTCCTGGTGCGTGACGGCCCGATCCGAAGCCCCCTCCTTGGACTCGAAGATCCGGCTTTGCCGACTGCCTCTTCCTGATTTCGCAAGACGATTTTAACGCCACTCGCGGACGGGTCGGCAGCTTAGCCGATCTTCTTCGTCGCTGTTTTCTCCTGTTGCACCCGGGCTGAACCCAATTTGCACGGGTCCGGATCGGGAAGGGGGAGAACCTTCCCTTTCGCGGGCGTGAGGTCAACAGCCGCGGGCGCTGATGCGGCGTCGCCCGATGCCGCCAAGATGGACGCGGCCAATCCAGACACCACCTCGCAGGACGCCACCGTCGATCTGGGTGGTGCTGATGCGGACGTCAGGAAGTCTTCGTCGGGTGGCTGCGGCTGCAGCATGAGGATCGGGAGCGGTCGCCCGCGGCGGGAGCTTTCCTATCGCTTGTGGCGCTGGCGACGTTGCGTCGCCGTCGGCGGGCTCAGACGCTGCGCGGGCGGGGAATGTCGTAGCTCTTCAGGCGGGCGCAGAAGGTTCGGCGCGGCATACCCAGCAGACGGGCGGCCCGGGTCTGGTTGCCCTGGCAGCGGGCCAGGGCGTCGACGATGCGGGCGCGTTCTTCGTGATCGTGTTCGTCCAGCAGCGCGGGCGACGGTGTGTTGGCAGCGGACGCGGACGCCGGCTTGGTCAGTGCTGCCCGCGGCGTCGAGACGGCGGCCATCATCGTGGTCGGTCGAGCGGGCGGCGCGGCCGGCGCGGCGACGGTGCCGCGCATCTTGTCGACGGGCAAATGCTCCAGGTTCAGATGGTCGTCTTCACACAGCAGCAGCGCGCGCTCCATGGCGTTGCGCAGCTCGCGAATGTTGCCGGGCCACGAATAGGCGTGCAGCGCGCGCAACGCGGGCGGGGTCAGAATCGGCACCGGGCGCCCCAACATCTTTGCCGCTTGTTCCAGGAAGGATCGGGCCAGGCTTTCGATCTCCTCGCGGCGTTCGCGCAACGGCGGGATGACCAGCGAGATGCCGTTCAATCGATAGTACAGATCCTGGCGGAAGGCCTTGCGGTCGACCTCGTCCTCCAGCACGCGGTTGGTGGCGGCCAGAAAGCGCACGTCGATCTCGCGCGGCTTCAGCGCGCCGACGCGCAACACCCGTCGCGTCTCGATCACCCGCAGCAGCTTGGCCTGCACGGGCAGCGGCAGCTCGCCGACCTCGTCCAGCAAGACGGTTCCGCCCTGCGCGGTCTCCAGCAGTCCGGGTTTGGCCTGGTGGGCGCCGGTGAAGGCGGCCCGTTCGTGGCCGAACAGCTCGCTCTCCAGCAACGTGGCCGAGAACGCCGCGCAGTTCAAACGCAGCAGCGGTTTCCCGGCGCGCGGCGAGAGCTGGTGAATGGTCTCGGCCATCACCTCTTTGCCCACGCCGGTCTCGCCCAAGATAAGGACGTTGATGTTGCCGGCGGCGGCGCGCGTGGCCAGGGTGTACAGGCGCCGCATCTCGGGCCCGAAGGCGCCGGCGCCCGACGATGCGGCGCTGGGCGCCTCGCGGCCCAGCACGCGCGCGCACGCCTCCGCGATCAACGCCTCCGCTGAACGCGCGTCGCTGGGGTACATGCCAAGGCCGCTGCTGGCGGCGGTGCGGCTGGCGGCCAGCACGCCGACGATGCTTTGCGCGGCGGCCTCGGCGCGCGCGCGGTCCGGCTCGAACAACAAGATCTCGTACTCGTTCGGACCGTACAGAGCCAGCACGTCGTCGGGGCCGATCACCGCCCCGGCCACATCGGCGACCAGGTCGGGCGCGGTGCCGGGCGCGACGTGCAGGCGGACCATGGCGAAGGCGCCGCCGGTGCGCTCGGCGCGCAAGCACTCTTCTTCCAGGCGCACTTCGAAATAGGCGTGCGTGGGCAGCCGGCGGGTGCGGGCGCTGGGGCGACGGCGCTGCACCATCAAGGTCGCCCAGCCGATCGAGATGGCCTCGCCCGGCTGCACCGCCACGCGCTGGCCAGGGGAAAGCCGCACGCCGCGCACCAGCGTGCCGTTGGTGCTGCCCAGATCTTCGACCTGCAGCGTCGGCCCCACGTGCAGGCGCGCGTGGTGGCGCGAGGCGTTCGCTTCGTCGACGCGCACGTCGTCGGATTCGTCGCGCCCGATGGTGATGGTGCCTTGCTCGGGCAAGGGGTGCATGGCGAAGACGTTCGGCCCCATCACGATGAGGTGCAGGATGCCGGGATCGTCGGTGTACGCCTCCATGGCGCGCATGGTGCGCGCGCCGGGATCAGATGTTTCCGTGGCCATTCCTCCGGGCTGCGCTCCTCAGAACACCAACGTGATGCGCGTGGTGTGCACTTCGCCGTCCCCCAGATCGACGCGCAGCTGCCATCGTCCGGTCTGCATCGACAGCGTGTCTATCAGCAGATCATACTCGCCCAACAGCGGCAGCTGCTGAAACTGATTGCCCACGCCCGGCGGCAACCCGAAGGCCGCCCGCTCGACGCCCACGTGGCCTTGCGCGTCCAGCGGGGCGATGAACAATCGCGCCGGCAGGTTGTCGACGGTGGCGCTCGGTCCGGTCAGCCGGAAGCGCACCAGCACCGGCAGCCCGCGAATGAAGCGCGAGCTGTCGTCGACGATCGGGAACAGCAACCCCGACCAGGCCACCACGACGTGAACCTTGAAGCTGCCGTGCGATTGGTTGCCGCTGGCGTCGGTCGCGGTGCAGGTGACCACGGTGGTGCCGATGGGGAAAGTCGATCCCGACGGCGGCGCGCAGACCACCTTGGGGTGCGGATCGCCGTCGTCGGTGGCGGTCACCGTGTACGTCACCTTGGCGCCGGTGCGCTTGGTGACGGTGGCGGTGATGGTCCCGGGCAGCATCAGCACCGGCGGTGTGGTGTCGCCGACGGTGACGATGAATTGATCGGACGGCGATCGGTTGCCGTGCTTGTCGACGGCGAAACAGGTGACGGTTGTCTTGCCCAGGGGGAAGAACGATCCCGACGGGTGATTGCAAGTCACCGGATCGGCGCCGTCGACCACGTCGGTGGCGCAGGTGGCGAAGCTGACGAGGGCGCCGCCCGGTTGATTGGCGTCGACGCGCTTGTCCGCCAGATCGCACAGCACCGGTGGCGTGGTGTCGCGCACGCGCACCACGAACGTGGCGGTCGTCGTCTGCATGGCGCCGTCGGTGGCCTGGCAGGAGACAGTGTTATCCTGATCCAGCAGGAACAGCGCCGGCGATCCCGGTGGGGCGGCGGGCGCGCACTGCACGGGCAACGGGCCGCTGACCGCGTCGCTGGCGGTGACGTCATAGCTGACGAAGGCGCCCAGGTTATCGGTGGCCTCGGCGTTGATGCCGCCCGGCGGGACGTTCACCACCGGGGGCTCGTCGACGACGGTGACGGAGAAGAAGCCGAGGCCGACGGCTTTGGTGACGTCGTCGATGGCCGCGCAGTCGACGTTGGTGGTTCCGACGGGGAACGTCGATCCCGAGACTGGCGTACAGATGACCTGCACCGCGGTCAAGCCGTTGGCGAAGACGCCGACGTTGTATGTCACCGGCGTGCCAGCGGGCCCGATGGCCGGCACGGTGATCGGCGCGGGAACGATCGGCGAGGGGCTTGCGCCCAGACTGCCCACGCCGACGTCGTTGCTTCCCGACGGGCAGCTCTCGCTCCAGCCGCCGCCGGCGGGTGAATCAACCACCTGGGTCAGCGTCAGCTCCGAAAAACCAAGCGGGAAGGTCGGCCGGAATTGCCAGGCGCCGTTGGCATCGGCGCGCACGGTGAAAAGACGCGGGCCGATCTTGATGTTGACGTCGGCGAACGGGAACACGCACTGCGGATCCGGCGCCGTCGTCCCGGGGCCGCACGGATTCACCTGGCCGGGCACCGGCGCCGGCGGGCCCAGGACGACTCCGTTCGGCGTTTTCAAGATCACCGTCGGATCAGGGAAGGACGGCGGGATACGGAAGGGCGGCACGGTGATGGTGATGCGGCTTCTCGGCGTGGTGGCGGCGATGGCGGCGAAGTCGCGCACGTGGGCCAGGATCTGCGCCGGCGTGGAACCCGCTGGCGGCGTGGGAAGCTGGAAGAAGTTCACCAGGTGCTTGCCCGACCCCAACCCCAGCGCGTGGGCGTTGAAGGGAAACGATACCGTTCCGTCGGGGTTGGTGACGGGCGGACCGACGGTCAGCGCGCGCACCGCCACCGGGCGGATGGTGCTGGTGCCGGTCTCCTCGGTGAAGAACAGCTTGCCGAAGACGGTCGGGTCATACGGGAAGGTGCCCTTCGCTTCGACGATCGGCTGATCGGGTTTGGTGCAGTCGATCTCCGCCTCGGTGCGCGGAAACTCGACGGTGGGCGGCTTGATGCCGACGCTGACGAAGACATTGGTGGCCGGCCCGCCACCCTGCGAGAAGGCCAGCTTGTGCCAGCCAGGGTTGGCGTCTTTCGGCGTGCCCGGGCTCAGCGTGACGACGCCGGAGAAGTTTCCGTCGCCGCCCACCGGCAGTTGATTGGGCGTCATGGTGTGTCCCGGACCGCCCAGGTCGGCGATGTCCAGCGGAACGTTCGGCACGCCGTGGCCGACCACCAGGAAATTCGTGATGGTGGGATCCAGGCTTGCCGTCGGATCGCGCGGCGAAATGATGGTCGGCGCCGGCGCCGTGGCCGGATCGGCGCTATCGGCGGTGAACGCCCAGTCGAGCGGCTTGCTCTGTGCGCACAGCGCGGGCGCCACGCAGCCGCCGCCGGTGAACGTCCGCTGGATAAAGTGCAACGTGTGCCGACCGGTTGATCCCACCGCGATCGCGCCGGAGAAATTTCCGCTGGCGTCGATGGGAATTTCGGTGCTGGCCAGACTGGCGTCGACGGTGACCGTGACCGAGCCGCCGCGCACGCCGCCGATACCGCTGACGGTGACGGCTAACGATCCGCCGACGCCGACGGCGTGGCCGTTATACGCCGGCACCACCACCGCTGGACGCGGCGGCGCACCAGCGATGGGATCATCGGTCGCGGCCAGGACGTTGATCTGCGGCAGGCCGTTCGCTCCCACCGGTGGGCTGGTCGACAGATCCGGCACCGACGATGACGCCAGCAGCGTGTTCAGATCGGCGACGGTGGTGCCGCCTTGCTGCTTGGTGGCGAAGGTGACCACGTTCAGGCCGGCGCCGCGATTGGCCGGCGGGCCGCTGGGGAAAAGCTGGCCGGCGGGGATGACCTGCTTGTTTTGCGAAGGGCTTGACCACTGCAACTGCAGCTTGGCGTTCACCGACGCCACCGAGGAGAACGTCAGGGTGATGTGGTGGCGCACGCCCGCCTGCAGCGGGATGCCGGCGGTCTGGTGTTGGGTGCCGATGGGATTCGGTGGCGGGCGCTTGCAGTCGACGTGGCAGATGCTGGCCACCTCGGCCACGCACTTGGCGTCCCACTCGGGCTCGCTCGAGTAATAAGACAGATAGCCGCCGTTGCAGCAGTACGGATCGGCGGTCGGGCTGGCCGGGTTGCAGATGGCGTCCACGCAGGGATTGCAGGCCGGCTCGGCCAGCGAGCTGGCCGCCAGCTTCTCGCCGATGTCGCAGATGTCGTGCGAGCAAGCCGGCGGATCGTTGTTGGCCGGCGGATCCGGCAACAGCACCGACGTGCCGTCGATTTTCAGATCCGGGCCGCCATCGCCGATCACGTCGAACGTGAACGTGTCGTCGACCGCCGCCACCACGTCGCCTTGCCAGGTGACGGTGAACGGCGCCACCACGCTCTCCGGCACCGGCGTCTTCGACGAGAAATCGATGTCGGGATCGACGCTGGTGGTCGTGAAGGGAAAGCCCATCGTCGTGGTGTACTGGCCGAAGAGGCCGCTGCCGATGCCGGGCGCCACCTTGTAAAGCAGCGACGCCGGGATCGCCGTCTGGGCGCCGGCGCCTGGCAACTGCCAGGTCAGGCCGGCGGTGGACAGCGACGGATCGGGCGCGCTTTGAAAGCGATCCCAGCGCAAGGCGTACTTGCCGCCCTGAACCAGCTCGATCGTTCCCTGCGTGGTGCCGGGCGCGGTGAACCAGTCGAAGACCTTCACGCCGTTGATGAACAGGCGGCTCGGCTGGGTGGCCGATTGAAAGGTGAACGTGCCGCTGGCGGGCGCTTCGATCCAGCCGGTGGTGGCGGCGGCGAACGCGTAGCCGTCGGTGGCGGCGGAGGCGTCGGTGGCGCTGCAACTCTCGGCGGCGGCGGTGCAGGCGTCGGTCCAGCCGACGGTGCAGCAGTCGCCCAGGCCGCCCTTGCCACAGACGTTCGCCGCGCACGCGCTGCACGCGGGAGCGAGCGCGTCGCCGTTCATGTGTTCGCTGTGCGCGCAGGTCGGCACGCGCACGATCCCGTTGCGCAGCAGCGACGGCGGCGCGGCCGGTCCGTCAGCGGTGGCGGCGTCGATCGCGTAGGCGAACACGTTGCCGGTCAATCCCGTCGGCAGCAGGAAGGAAAACCCGTGGCGCGCGCTGGTCAGGTTGGTGCCGTCGCAGGCGGCGCTCACTTCCAAGGCCAGTGGCGCGGCCAGAGCCTGATCGGCGTAGACGCGTCCGAGCGGAACGCTGCCCGCCTGCCCGAGCGGTGCGCCGCTGTACAGATCGACCGACACGGCGGCGCCCGACCACTCCGGATCGCACGCCCAGCCCAGCACCGTCGCCGCGGACGCGCCGGTGCTGACGCCGTCGATGCGCTCGACGACGCCGCCCGCGCCCTGCAAGAACTTCGTCGAGCGGGCGGCGTTCACTGGCTCGTCGTCGGGCCACACGTGGCCCACGGGCCAGCACGGCCGGGTGGACGCGGGCGTGTCGTCGCAGGTGGTGACGCCGTCGACGACGTCCTGGCAGACGAGGGCGCGCTTGGACACGCAGGCCGCCGTCCAACCCGCGGCGCCCGGGCTGTTGGAGCAGCACTCGGGGTTGGTGCGGCAAACCGCTTTGGTGCACGGGCTGCAATCCCAGGGCAGCCCTTCACCGACGGCGTCTTCATGGTGCGTGCAGTAGTTCGGCGAGAAAACTTGAATGCGCGGCGTGCCGGTCAGCGGGTTGGCCCAGCGGCCGTCTTCAAAATGGTCGTGCTCCAGGCGATCGATGTCGGCCAGATCGGCGCAGTCGCCGACCGGCGACAGCTCGCGGTAACGCGTGCGCTGCAACGCAGACGCTTGCATGGTCGGCGCCCCGGTGGCCGGATCGAATGAGACGAAATATTCCTGCGCCATCATCCACAGCGAATCGGGGTTGGCCCTGTCGAACGGATTTTCGATGGCGTTCGGCCAGATGATCTGGCGCGTGTCGAAGAGATCGACCAGCGTGCCGGCCTTGGTGAAGCTCTTGCCGTCCTGGCAGTAACCGGCGCGCGCGGCGATCTTGCAGACGTTGTAATAGTCCTTGAGGCCGAAGGTCTGCTCGGCCCAGTCGGTGCCGCCGAAGACCCAGGCGGTGGTGTTTTGCCACGGGCGATAGCCCCAGTTGCGTGTGCACTTCGACGCCACGCCGGTGGCGGTGCAGGCGAAGACGAACTTGTTCGGGTTGACGAACGGATCCTCGGGAATGGCGATGGCCGAGGCGTCGTTGGTCAGCGGGTTGAACGGACACAGCGAATACCATTGCCCGCTCCACTTGTGAAAGTAATAGACGGTGTAAAGCGTGACGTCGTTCTGTTGTTCCTCGGCGCGGTGAAACAGGTTGGGGCTGGGATCGGGGCGTTCGCTGGCGATGTAAAGGTCGATGTCCTCGGCCGGATTGTTTGACGGATCCAGCAGGTGCGCCACCGCGTAGTGACCGACCGCCGACCTGCCGGCGACGGAGATGTAGTCGCCCGGCCCCGAGCTGATGTTCGCCCCATCCGTCAATTCATAAGGAACGATCGGGCTGGCGATGTCGGTGCCGCGAATATCGACCGAGCCGATGGTGGTGCCCTTCAGCGACGCGGCGACGACGTCGGTGCCTTGCACGACCACGCCCTGGGCGGTCAGCCCCTGCGCGGTCAATCCCTGGGCGGTCAGTCCTTGCGCGGTCAGCCCTTGTGCCGTGAGACCTTGCGCGGTCAACCCTTGGGCGGTCAGTCCCTGGGCGGTCAGCCCCTGCGCGGTGAGACCTTGGGCAGTCAAACCCTGAGCAGTCAACCCCTGCGCGGTCAGCCCCTGGGCCGTCAACCCCTGCGCCGTCAGACCGGCGCGTCCCTCGTGTGGCACCGCCAGCAGCAGGGCCAGAAAACCGATCACCAAAATAAGATTCAGTCGCAGAAGTCGCATTTACGGTCCCCCCTCAGCGTCGGCGCACAGGCGAAAGCCGGTGGCCATATCCCGAAACGAACTTGGAACTCTTTCTCGGTTGGTGATGCGTCCGTTGACGGCCGCGAAGTAATACGCGCCGCCCCGGATCACCGTCTCGTTGGCGCTTTCCGACGAGACCAAAAGCTCGAATACGTTGCCGGTCATGTCGTCGAGGTCGAACGGGCTGCGCGACGACGGATGCGCGCCCACCTCGTCCGGGCCGTAGGCCGAACTCACCCGGCCGTAGGTGACGTCGATGTTGGCGTCGTCCGGGTGAACCTCGTCGCCGTGCGGGAACAGGCGATCGTCCGCGCCGCGGGCGGCGCGCTCCCATTCCAGTTCCGTGCAAAGCCGGGCACCGCGCACGCGGCCGGTCTGGCGCAGCCACGCCGTGTACGCGCTCGCGTCCTCCGGCGAGATGCCGGAAACCGGGAAGCGCGACCAATCTTGGCGCGCCCGCCGATCGCGTCCGCTGTACTCAATCGGCGCGCCCGAGACCGCGGTGTACTTGCTGGTGGTCGGCTGCAACGTCAGCTGCCACTGGCGATCGCCGGCCAAGGGCCGCAAGCGCACTGATCCGCGCAGCGATGTGTACACGTCCGGTAAGTGAGGCGCGCGCTCGGCCGGCGGCAACGCGGACAAGAAAGCGATCCAGTCGGCGTAGGTGGTTTCGTGGCGGGCGATCAAATAGGCAGGTGTCTTGCGCGGGTGGATCGGCACGGTGCCCAGGAATTCCTTGCGCAGGCGCTCGTCGGCGTCGCCGAACCAGAACGATCCGGCCGGGACATAGGCGAAATCCGCCGGCACGGCGGCGGCCGCTGGCACGGTGAAGGCCACCGTCACCGCCTGGGACCGCCCCACCTCGAACGGATAGTCCACCGTCGCCAGGCCGGGGCCGTCGACAACCAAACGATACGATCCTGCCGGCAGCGCACGCGTGGCCTCCGTGGCATTCAGCGCCGTCACCCGCACCGCGCGCAGCAGGCTGGTGGCGGCATCGGGCTGGTATTGCTCCAACGTTACGTGCGCGGACGCCGGCTGGAGGTTGAGCTGCAACGATCCCGGCGCGTTCAGCGCGGCGCGCCGGTGGCCGTCGACGTCGTGCGTGCCCAGGCGACTGGCCAGCCCTTCGCGGCCTGGCTGGCGGAATTCGTCCAGCCACAAAAGGTGCGCGAACAAGGCATCCGCTAGCTGCGCGCGCACGTCCGTGCGCGACGAGTCCAAAACCAGCGCCGCTTCCAGCGACTGCTCACCGTGTTCGGCCGCCGCGGACAGGGCGGGGAACGCCGCCACGGCTTCGGCCCACAGGGCCTCGCCGCGCGCGCCGTCCATGGCGTCGAAGGCGGCAAACGCCTGGCCGCGCCGGTCGCGGATCTTGGCCGCGGTGGCGCTGGCCGCCTGACCGCTGGTCGTCGCGTCGTCGAGGTTGCGCGCGATCTGCCGGTCCAGCTCGCGCCGCTTGCGCGCCACCATCTGCTCGGCGACAAACAGGCTGGCCAGCACCACGCCCGCCAGGCCGGCAGCGATCAGCCGCCGTCGCCGCTTGATCGCCGGATCATCCTCCAGCGCACCGATGAGCCACGCCATCGACGGAAACCGATCGACCGGGTTCGGGCGCAGGCCGCGCAGGATGGCCCGCCGCACCCAGGTCGGCACGCCGCGATCCTTGGGCAGCGCACGCACCTGGCCCTCGGTCACGCTGACCGACAAGCTGATGAGGTCGTCGCCGGCGAACGGGCGCTCGCCGTACAGCGCTTCGTACAGGGCCACGCAAAAACTGAACTGATCGGTGCGCTCGTCGGCGCGCTCGCCCAGAAATTGTTCGGGCGCCATGTACGCCGGCGTTCCCATCAGCGCGCCGGTGCGGGTCAGGGTTTCCAGATGGCCGCCCCCGGTGCGGCTGCCCATCGCGGCGGCGCTGGCGGCTGCCACCGCCGCCGCGTCCACCGTAATCTCATTCGCCGCGGCGCCGCCGCCCAGGCTGGCGCTTTCGTCTTCGGTCGTGCTGCCCGATTCGCGCGCCAGGCCGAAGTCGACCACGCGCGGGCGCCCGTCTTTGTCCAGCAAGACGTTTTCAGGCTTGAAATCCCGGTGAACCAGCCCGGCCGCGTGCGCCGCCGCCAGGCCGCGGCCGGCCGCAATGAACACGTCCAGGATCTGGCGCCACGATCGCTGTTCGGTCTGCAGCCAGCGGCGCAGCGTCCCGCCGGCCAAAAATTCCATGGCCAGAAAAACCTGCTCGTCGACCAGGCCGACGTCGTGGACCGCCACCACGTTCGGATGAGCCAGGCGGGCCATCGCTTTCGCCTCGCGCAAAAGGCGCGCCGAGGCGCCTGGCTTGTGCGCGCCCCCGCGCGGTTTCAGCAACAGCTTGAGGGCGATCTTGCGATCCAGCTCGGGATCGTACGCGCCGTAGACGACGCCCATGGCGCCGCTGCCCACGCGCTCGAGGATCACGTAACGGCCGATGTGCGCGCCCGTGACCCGGTTGTCGACTGTCGGCGGCGACGCAGATCGCGGCCCAGCGTCCTGCGAGGCAGGGAGGCGCGCCGGCGAACCATCGTTTTCACGAGAGGGAGCGACCGACGACTCGGGTTGGTCGGAGCGCTCGACTTTGGTCATCAAGAACCAATGCGGTCGCGTCCGCTCAGCAACGCAGCGGCAAAGTTACGGTCCTGCACTCATTCCCCCCCGAATGGCTCAGGAAAAAAACTCTTCTACCTCAGCGAACGCCGGGGCCGCTGCAATATTCCGGTGGCAGGACGGAAACGGATGCCACTCCGGCCGCTGCGCGTCAACGCGCGCGATAGCGTCCGGTTGCTCGGCGAATGAACGAACGCAACTTGCCTTCCGTCTCGGGCGGCGCGGGCGTCGGGGAGGGCGGCGTCGGGGCCGGCGTCTCGGTCCCGGTCAGCGCCGCGATCAACGCCGGTCCACGCTGATACCGTCGCGCCGGCTCCCGTTCCAGACAGCGCAGGATCACCGCCTCCCAGCGCGGATCCAGATTGGGTCGCACCGAACGCGGCGACGCCGGCGCTTCCCGCACGCGCTTGAGCGCCATGACGGTGATCGAATTGCCTTTGAACGGCAACTCGCCGGTGACGAGCTCGTACATCACGATACCCAGCGCATAAATGTCCGTGGCCGGCGTGATCGGCTGCTGTCCCGCCACCACCTGCTCCGGCGCCATGTAAAGCGGGGTGCCCAGCGCTTCGCCGGTGTGGGTCAGCGCTTCGTCTTCCAGGCGATGGCGCCGGGCCAGACCGAAATCGGTGATCACCACGCGGTAGCCGCCACCCAGGGCGCCGGTTTCGTCGGGGACCAGCACCAGGTTGCCGGGTTTAAAGTCGCGGTGAATGACGCCGGCGGCGTGCGCGCCTTCCAGGCCAGCGGACATCTGTTTGATCAGCGGCAAGGCCTCGGCCTCGCTCATCGGGCGATTCATCTCGCGGATGTGCTGGGCCAGGCTTTTGCCGCGCAAAAGTTCCATGGTCAGGAACGACACCACGGTGTCGCCGGCCAGCACGTGGCGCCCGAGATCGTAGACGCGGCACACGTTTTCGTGCGTGACCTTGCGGGCCAGCAAAAGCTCGCGGCGAAAACGTTCGACGGTGATGCCGTCGGTGGCGCGCTGGGCCTTCAGCGTCTTCAGCGCCACCGGTTCGGCCAGCGCCTCGTCGTAGGCTTCGTAGACTTCGCCGATGGCGCCGGCGCCGATCAGGTCGACGATGCGGTAGCGGCCGGCCACCGTCTCGCCCGGTGCGAAGCGATGGTCGTCGCCCGGAATGCCGTCGCTGCCCGCGACCTGGGGCTTGTCGTCATCCACTTGTGCTCATGCCCCTGCGTGGTCGATTTTTTTGACAATGCTCCGGCCTCTCCGCGCTGTCAAACCGCTGCACGCTCCCATACCGGTTTTTCTCGGGGCGTTTTGTTCTCAGGCGCTGATGGCGGCCAGTGCGCCTTCGATCTCGCCGCGCGCGTGGGCGTCGCCGCGCCGGACGCAGACATCGATCCCGCGCCGGTAGACCTCGGCCGCGGCGGCCTTTTCGTCCAGCGCCACCAGCGTGTTGCCGGCGTGCAGATAGGCCGCGGTGTAATCGGGACAGACCGCCAGCAATGATTCAAACACCGAGCGCGCCTCCGGCAGGCGACCGGCGTTCTTGTGTTCCATCGCCAGGGCGTAACGGGGGAACGGATCCTGCGGCGACTGCGCGATGAACTTCAGCAGCGCATCGACCCGAGACAAGGCGGCCATCAGACCTGGCGCAGGCGGCGCTGCGGGCCGGGCAGCTCGGCGGCCGGTCCCTCTTGCAGACGGTTCTGGCTGTCGACCCACACCACGCGCGGCTGCCAGGCCCGCGCCTCGGCTTCCGTCTCGGCGTCGGCGAAGGTGGCGATGATGACGATGTCGCCTGGGCGGGCGTGATGAGCGGCGGCGCCGTTCACGCAGATGACGCCTGAATGAGCCGGCCCTTCCAGGGCATACGTCTCAAGGCGGCTGCCGTTGCTGACGTTCCAGATGTGGACGCGTTCGTAGGGGAGAATGTCCGCCGCGCGCATCAACGTCTGGTCGATGGTCACCGAGCCTTCGTATTCGAGATCGGCTTGGGTGACGGTGGCGCGATGGATCTTCGACTTGAAGAGGGTCCGGCGCATGTTCATTCCTCCGTCCCGGCCGGAAGATCCGGTCCAGGCGTGGTTTCACAAACATACGGTCGTCGCGCGGCCAAGTCAAAGGTTGACGGCCTGGCGTCGATCCCGCACGCTGAAACCACCGTGAACGGGCGCAATTTCACCCATATCCTGGGCGTCGACCTGGGTGGTGGCAAAGGGAAGAAGACCGCCTTCGCCACCTTGCGGGTCGAGGCCGCGGGCGGCGCCACCGTCGTCGAGATCGCCCCACGCGCCGGTGGCTTGCCGCTTTACGACGGCGCCCTGGTCGAGGCTATCCGCCGGGTCGAGGGCGCGCCGCTTCTGTGCATCGATGCCCCGTTGACCTTGCCGCCGTGCCTGCGGTGCGCGGTGCCGGTGTGCCCCGGGCAAAGCGCCTGCGTGGATCCGGCGGTGCTCGAGATGCGGCGCCTGGCCGCCGGCGATCCCGACGACCCGAACGTCATTCACGTCCGCGCCGATCGCGACGAGCGGCGCGGAAAGCCCTCCGTCACGCCCTACACCCAGCGTCCGACCGAGGTCTTCTGGGCCACCCGCCTCGGCATCGTTCCGCGCGAGGCGCTGGGGCAGGGCACCGGTCCCCTGGCCGCGCGCGCCGCCTACGTGACCCGCGCGCTGGCCGATCGCTTCACGCTGAATCACAACCTGCTGGAGGTTTATCCCAAGGGCACGCTGCACGCGCTCGGCTTTGCGCGGCCGTACAAGAAACACCTGCACGAACGCGAGACCCGCGCGGCGATTCTGGAGGCGCTGTCGACCGAACTGCATTTCGGCCCCGGCGTCTGGCGAGAGGTCTGCATCCAGAGCGACCACCTGTTCGAGGCGGTGATCTGCGCCTTCACCGGCTATCTGTGGGCCCGCGACGCCTGGACCGCCCCCGCCCCCGACGGCGTCGACCGCGCAGAGGGCGTCTCGCACCACCGCCCCGACGGCTGGATCTGGATTCCACCAGTCACCGCCGACGACGTCTCGGAGCCGACGGCGGCGGAAGGCTAGCGTTGGTTCGAAGGGGGCGTGGCCCCATCGCAATGATCACCCGAGCCCGCGCATCGTGAACGTCGGTCGCCCCTGGCTGGCCGCCAGATCGGCGACGCGCCCAACCCCGGTTTCAACCAACACCGAATCGATGCCGAAGCGGTTCGCGCCCAGGATGTCGGTCGCCAGTTGATCGCCCACCATCACCATGCGCCGCCGATCCGGATCGCCCAGCCGCCGCGCCGCCGCTTCGAACATCGGGGCGTGCGGTTTGCCGAGCGGCACGAAACGGCCGGCGCCTTCCGGGTGGCGCACGCGCAGCACCAGTTCAATCAGCGCGGCGATGGCGCCCGCGGTGATGCCGAAAGCGCCTGGGCGCATCGGGAAGATCAGGTCGGGGTTGGGCAGCACCAGGGCCGTCTCCTCTCCGCGCGACATCCGTCGCAAAAGCACGCTGATGGTTTCGTTCACCGTCTCCAGAAACGGATAGCCGTCATCGTCGCCCACCACCACCACCCGGGCGCGATCGTCGTCGGGCGGCACCACCACGCCGCCGGCTCCGCGCACGTAGGCGCAAGAATCTTCCGTGCCGAGCACGATGGTCTCGGCGCCGATCAACCCGGCGCGCGCGTAGTGGTCAGCGATGAGCAAGCCAGAGGTCAAGATGCGATCCTCGTCGATGGGCAAGCCCATGCCGCTGTAACGAACCTGCGACGTGCCGGGCGCGCGCGAAGCGTCGTTCGACACGATCAGATACGACTTGCCGGCCGCGCGCAGGCGGTGCAGGAACGCCGCCGCGCCCGGCAACGCGCCGCTGCCGCTGACCAGCACGCCGTACGCGTCCAGCAGGAAAAAATCGTAGCGCTGCAAAAGCGCGTCGACCGTGGTCACCGCGGCGTTCATCGGGGCGACGCCAGGATCTGATCCATCACCCACGACGTGCGCGCGCCGCTTTCGCCGGTGCTGGGCGAGACGCCGCCGATGGTCAGCGCGTCGACCACGGTCTGGATCATCGGCTGCTGGATGTGCGGCGGGTGCGGGATCTCGAGCGTCGCGCGCTCACCGTCGCTGATCACCGTCAGCGGATCGTCGCCGAAAGTGGCGAAGGTGATCGTTCCGCGGCTGCCGACGATCTCCACCCGATCGACCGATTCACCGGCGGCGAATCCCCAGATGCCCACGCCGTGCACGCCCGACTGAAAGACGAAATGCGCGGCGACCACGTCTTCCGCGTCGTAAAGACCGGCTTGATTGTCCGGGTGGCCGGCGGCGCGCGCCATCGGTCCCAGCAGAAAATCGAGCAGGTCCAGCGTGTGACAGCCGAGATCGACGAACAGGCCGCCGCCGGCGATGGCCGGCACCACCCGCCACGGCGGGTTGCCGCGCTGGTCGTCCGCACG
This sequence comes from Polyangia bacterium, assembly GCA_036268875.1. GTDB lineage: Bacteria > Myxococcota_A > Polyangia > Fen-1088 > Fen-1088 > DATKEU01. The sequence continues at coordinate 18,405 of DATATI010000014.1, forward strand.
GGCCGGCTGCCACAGCGCCACCGTCACCAGGCGAATCACGCCGATGCGGCCGCTGTCGATGAGCTCCTTCACTTTGAGAAAACGCGGCAGGGCGCGCCGATAGTAGGCCACGAACAACGGCACGCCGGCGGCGGCGCAGGCGTCGATCATTGCCTGGCATTGGGCGTGATTGAGGGCCATCGGCTTTTCGACGTAGACCGGTTTTCCGGCGCGCGCGACGCCGAGGACGTGATCGTGGTGCGACGACGGCGGCGTGGCGACGTAGACGGCGTCGACCTCGGGATCAGCGATCAGGGCGGCGGCGTCGTCGTAAAAGCGCGGGACGTGGTGGCGGCGGGCATAGTCCTCGGCGCGGGCGCGATCGCGCCGCATGACCGCCACCAGGGCCGAGCGGGCGGCACGCTGAAAACCCGGGCCGCTCTTCACTTCGGTGACGTCGCCGCAGCCGATGATGCCCCAACGAATGATCTGCTTCGCTGCCGTCACCGGCGCAGTCTAGCAGCGTGTACCGGTGTTCAGTGGACGGCGGCGCCGAAGGCCCGCTGCGCGGCTTGCCGGGCGCGCGCGCGTTCGCCGGCCTCGGCCAGGATCTCGGCGCGGCGTTCGTCGGCGGCGCGGTTCTGCGGATGCATGCGGGCGATCCGCGCCAGCAGCTCGCAGGCGGCGTTGACGTTGCCTTCGGTGGCGAAGACGTCGGCCAGGGCCACCACCACCTCCGGCACCTGCGGCGCCAGGTCCACACCGCCGGTCAGGATCTGCCGGGCGCGTCCCACCTCGCCCTGGACGAAGGCCGCCTGGGCGCGGGCCAGCAGATCGTACGCCCGCTGCGCCGGTGTGGCGCCCACCGGCAGCGCCGGTGCCGGCGCCGGCGCCGTCGGAACGATCACGCCTTCGCGGGCGTTCTGCTGGCGGGCCAGCACCTCGGGATGCCGGGCGGCCAGATCTTTATAGCGTTCGTGGATGACGGCCAGCGTGTGGCGGAAATCGTCGCGCCGTCCGCTGGTGGTGCTGCTGCCGTCTTCGCGCCAGGAGATGGCGGCGGTCAGCTTGCGCACCTGGGCGAAGGCGAAATGGTGGGCCAGGCGAATCAATAGATCCCAGTCTTCGTGCGTGCCCAGGGTCTCGTCGAAGAGACCGACCTCGTCCAGGCACGATCGCTGGTGCATCACGCACAGAATGGGAATGTCGTTGTAGACCAGCAGCCGTTCGCGGTTGAACGGCAGGGACATGCGCATGATCTGATCGCCCGGCGTGTAGTGGCCGTTGGTTTTCTGTTCGCTGATCAGCACCGCCTCGCTGAACGCCACCTGGTGCCGCCCGTCGCCGAGGGCGTCGACCAGCGTCTGCAAGTGGTCAGGCAGGTAGCAGTCGTCGTCGTCCAGATAGGCGATGAGCTGGCCGCGCGCCACCCGGATGCCGGCGTTGCGCGCCGCCGAGCGATCGCGGTTGCACGCCTGGCGCACGTACGTGATGGCCAGCCGGTCAGCGTAACCGTCCAGCAGCGTCTCGATGGGCGCGCCGGCGTCGTTGACCACCACCACTTCGAAATCGTTCAGCGTCTGCCTGGTCAGGCTGTCCAGCGCGCGGGTGAGAAACGCAGGCCGGTTGTACGTCGGCATGATCACCGAGACCAGCGGCTGCTTCGACGACGTTCGGTTCGCGGTTGGCGCAGGCGCGGACGCCGGAGCCGTCGTCTGACGAACGTCGCCATAGCGGCGCTGGATTTCAATCGTCTCGACGGCCGTGCGCTCGCCCGACGCATATTCCAGACCGGTGCCGTTCTGGTAGTAAAGGCCCAGGACCTCGGGCACGCGCAGGAATTTCTCGTCGCGTCCGATGCGCAGCCAGAATTCGTAGTCGCCGGCGACGGCGAAACCGGCGTCGAAAAGTCCCCAGCGATCGTGCAACGACCGCCGCCACATTGGCTGCGGCCCGATGATGCAGCGCTGTTGCAGGGCCGCAAAGCTGAAGGCCGGCCAGTCGAAACGCGTGCTGGCGGAGTTGCGCGCGAAGGTCTCGTTCGGCCGCTTGGTCACCGCTTGATCGGCGTAGACCACGGCGACGTCGGGGTGCGCGTCCAGGGTGGCGGCCAGAATTTCCAGCGCGTCGGGGCGATGGCGATCGTCGGTGTTGGCGCTGGTCAGGTAGGCGCCGCGCGCCAGCGCCACGGCGCGGTTCCAGGCCGCGTACAGGGTCTCGCGCTCGGTGCGCACGTGATGGATGGCGGGATAACGAAGCTGCATCTCGCGCACGATGTCGCCTTCGTTTTCGGGCGAGCCGCTGTCGATGACGATGATCTCCAGCAGGCCCTTCGCGTACAGCGTCTGTCCGACCAGATCGTCCAGGCAGCCGCGCATGAACACCGCCGATTTGTAGGTCGAGACGATGGCGGTGACCTTGGGCGCGCCGGTGGCAGCGGACATCTGCAAGCGCAGGTCGTCGCCGGTGGCCACCATCGGTCGGCGCAGCTCGGTGAGGCGCCTGCGGCGGGCCGGCTCCAGCGACGACGGAACCAGCAGCACGGTGGTGATGGTCGGGGCCAGCGCCGCCCAGCCGGCGTCGTCCAGCGGCTCGTTCACCAGCAGCACGTCGACGTCGGCGTCGGCGCCCAGCGCGCCGACGAAGGCCGCCTCCAGCGCGCGCGTGGCTTCGGCGATGGGCGGGTCGACGGTCTCGTCGTGGCGCAGGTACAAGCGAACGTCGGTTCGATTGGCCAGCGCCGGACCGAAGATCTGGGCCAGCGTCTGCAGGTCGCCCGCCTGGTCGTATCGGGGCCAGGCGAACAGCCGATGTGGTTTCGTGGCGTCGATCGGTTCGGGCATTCACTGCCTCAAAGCAAGCGATGGGCCACGGAAAACCCGGCCCTCCGGCGAAAAACCGGGCGTTCACCGCTGAGGGCGCGAGCCGGGCGCGTCAGAATCATGACGACGTCAGACTTTTGGCGCCGGTCCGTGCCGGGCGTCGTTCGTCCCCGGCTCGTTTTTTTGCCGCTGCTCGGCGCAGCAAAAAATGCGCCCCTCGCCGCAAGGCCGGCTCTGGCGATCTATGATGACGGCCACGACCTGGCCTTCGAGCTGCCGATCACCGCGCCCTGGATGTTCTCGAGCAGGTGGCGGCTGGGTCGTCGGCCGCGCACGCCGAGAACGTCGTTTGTCGGCGCCGGGCTACCAACCGGAAGAACAATCGGTCGTGCCGGGCAAGGATCTGATCGTCCAGCTCGGCATGCAAAAAGAGAAGGAAGCCGTCGCCCTGCCCGCGCCGCCTGCGCATCGGCCCGGCCATCACGGCGGCGAAGGCCGCGGGTCCGGCAAAGCAAAGTCGGACAAGAATATCGTCACCGATCTGTACACGCCACCTGGCCGAGTGCCAGTTGATGCCCGTCGGGATCGCGGATGACGAAGTCGTGGTTGCCCCACGGCCCGTCGGCGGTCATCGCACCCGCCGTGATTGTTTGCCGCGACCCTGGCCGGGACGGATGCGCGTCGGATCGCGCGGCGGTTTTGCGCTGCCTTGCAAGGCAGCGCGCAGACGTTGGGCGGCCGTCTCACTGAGACCTTCGCCTTTGGTCTGCAAGCGAACGACGGCGTCGGAAAGCACGGCGCGCACGTCGGTGCGCTGCGCTTGCCGGCACTCGTTCTCCAGCCAGTCGATCGAGCGATCGCCGGCGGCAAAGGCGATCACCGTCGCCGCCAGCGTCTTCGGCAACGCCAGCATCAAGCGGCGCCGCGTGTCCGACCGCTCGGCCGAGCGGGGCGCGTCGGCGGCGGCGGCGATGGCCTGCGACAGAAAATCCATCAGCGCGGCGCCGTTGCCCGCCAGCGCCAGCACCTGCTTGTCCGCTAACACCTCGATGGCGCTGGCGGCGGCCCCGAAGCCAAGTTCCCGATCCCCATGCTGCAACCATTCGCTGGCGTGGGTGGTCAGGGCGCGGGCGCCGCCGCCCCGGGAGGCGAAGGCCTGCAAGGCGTCCATCGTCGCGAAACGCACGGGCGGGCGTTCGTCGCCGCCGAGCTCTGCCAGCGCCGCCCAGGCTTGCGCGCTGTCGCGATCGGCGCGCAGCCGACCCACCCAGCCGTAAGCGGCGGCCATGGGCAGGAACACGCGCGGGGTGTCCGGCGCGGCGTCCTCGCCGCCCAGGCGGGTCAGCAGCGCGGCGGCGCCGGTTGGTTGCGCTTGCATCTCGACGCCGAAGGCGGCGCCCAGGCGCAGGTTGGGGCGGGTGTCGTGGCCGCCGCCGTAGCGACAGAACAGTTCTTCCAGCGCCGCTGGCCGGCCGGCCAGCGCGGTGGTCAAGGCCGCGCGCAACGCTTCGCTCTTCAATCCTTCGCTGGCCGTCGCTGCTTTCATGTCGCGCTCGGCGGCAGAGTACAAGCGGGACAAAAGAACGTCGAGCGTCCGGCCTGCACGAAACGCACGATCGTGCCCGGGCGCCGGCGCGGGCAGCGCTGCCCGCCGCGGCCGTAAACCAGGAACGGATTCGGCGTGCCGGGCTCTTCGACGTACCGGATATCGGCGGCGTCAGAGTCGGCGCCGTCGTCGGTGAAGCGTTTCAGCGTGAAGGCGATCGACGCCAGGATGCCCTGCCGCAAGCGTCGCACCTCGGCCAGGGTCAGGGTGCGCGCCGGGCGCCGCGGATCCAGGCGGGCGCGGAACAGCGCCTCGCTGGCCTGGATGTTTCCCACCCCGGCGACGATGGTTTGATCCAGCAGCGCCACCTTGATCGGCGTCTTCACCGATTGCAGGCGCTGGTGCAAGGCGCCCGCGTCGATGCCGTCGTTCAGCGGATCCGGTCCCAGCGCCGCCAGCTCGGGTACGTCGGAGAAACGCCCGCCGGCGATCACCTGAAAGCGACCGAAGAGGCGCATGTCCACGTAGTGCAGCGATCGATCGTCGTCGAGGGCCAGCGACACGCGGGCAAACCGCGGCGCCGGTTCGGCCGTCGGTCGGCACAACCATTTGCCGGTCATGCCGAGGTGCGACCAGACCCCAAGATCAGTGGCGGCGTCACGGCGGGCGCCACCGGATCGCCGCAAGGTCAGCAACAAGTTCTTGCCGGCGCGCCGGACGTCGGTGATCTGCGCGCCAACCAGCGTCGCCGCCGCCCGGGCCGAGCGCGGCCGAAACAGCCGGGCGGCGCCGCGGGTGGCGATCCGGCGAACGGTCCGTCCCTGCGCCCAGCGACGCAGGTTGCGGGCGGCGGTCTCCACTTCAGGCAGCTCGGGCACGACAGGCGGTTTCTACCGCTTTTGTTGCCTCATGGACCGATGGGTATGAACACCACCACTCTTTACGCCACGGTGAGGCTGGCGCCGGGGTTGCGGTAGCCGTGTTTCTGATCGCCGCGGAAGACCACCACGTCGCCCGGGTCCAGCAGGAAGGTGACGCCGCTGATCGTCGACGGTGTGCGGTCCGGGACGCCCGCCGCCGCCGAGACGCACTTTCACCTGCGGGCGGCCTTCGCCGGCTCGGCGCTGCTGGCCGCGCCGGAGGCATTTGCGAGCGCCCGGGAATTCACCACCCACGAGCTGGGCGACGCGATGCTGGTCTTGCCAGGCAGCCGGCAGTGATTTTTTTGCGGCAAACGCCGAGTCGAGTTCAACTACCGGCATGTCCCAGCCTCCCACTCGGAGACCGCCCGCGCCGCCCCGCTCGATCGTGCCGGGGACGCGCAGCTCGGCGTCGCACATGTCTGAATGCCGGGCCAGCCTGCACGGCGGCCTGGATCAAATCGGATTGGCCACGCTGCTGACCCTTCTGGATATGGAGCGCCGGTCCGGCGTCCTGCTGATTCGGCGCCGCGGCGAGCTTGGCCGCTTGTGGCTGCGCCGAGGCAGCGTGGTGCGCGCCCGCGTCGACGGCTTGACCGCGCGCACCGGCAAACCCGCCATCTACTATCTGATCGGGTGGAACGACGGCCGTTTCGAGCTGACCGCCGGTGACGTCGACGCCGCCGATGAAATCGAAACACCAACGACTTATTTGCTGATGGAGGCCGCCCGTCGCAGCGACGAGGCAACCGCCGCCGCGCCCGGCTAGCGGCTCGTAAAACCGGTCGACTGCTGATAAGTATCGGGTGCGACGCCCTCCGAAGGCGACCCCAGGAGCACCATGATGCGCATTTCTTCCGGGCGATTGACCACAGCTTTGGCTATTGGTTTGTTCGCGGTCGTTGGGTTGGTCGGGTGCGGCGGAGGCGGATCATCGGGCGGGGGGACCGGTGGGACGACCAGCGGAACGGGCGGGACGGCGACCGGCACGGGCGGCGCTTCGCCGGGAAGCGGCGGCAGCACGGCCAGCGGCACTGGCGGCTCCGGGCAGACCGACGCCGGGAGTGGGTCGGGTGGCACGCCCGCCATGGGGTCCGGCGGAACCGCCGGCAGCGGCACGGACGCCGCGACCGACGCTGGCAATGACACCGGTTCGGGGACCCTGCACGGTGGAACGTCGGGCGCCTATATTTGCCCGGCGGCCGGCAATTACGCCGGGATGGTTCCGACGATGTCCGGCACGTTCACCATGTCGACCGGCGCGAACACCAACAACGGCGAAGGGCCGGTCTGGGTGGGGCCGCTGGGCGCGCTGATCTTCAGCTCGAAGTTTGCCGTCGGCGGCGACGCCGATGATTTCCGGCAGATCTGGAAGCTGGCCCCGCCCAACGCCGCGCAAGTGTCGGTCAAGAGCAACGTCGGCAACAACGGCATGACCCTGGACAACGACGACAAGATCGTCTCTGCGAACCATCAGCTGTCCGCGATTGTGCGCATCGACCCGGCCACCGGCGAGATGATCGACACCATCGCCGAGAAGTACATGGGCAACTATTTCCAGTCGCCCAACGACGTCATTGTGCGCGGGGACGGAAACATCTACTTCAGCGATCCGGCCTATTTCGCCTCGCAGGGCAAAAAACCCAAGACCGCCACCACTGCGTTTTATCGCATCTCGCCCGCCAAAGTGGTCTCGGTGGTCGAGGACGAAGGCACGAAGGATCCGAACGGCGTGGCGTTGTCGCCCGATGACAACACGCTGTACACCTTGGTGACAGCGGACCAGCAGGTAAAGAAATGGGCGCTCGGCGCCGATGGGTCGATCAACGGCGCCGGCGCCAACTTCGTCAAGACTGCGTCGACGCCTGATGGAATGTGTGTCGATTGCGCAGGCAACCTTTACGTGTCGACGCTGAGCGGGGTGCAGGTGTTCAGCCCGGCCGGCCAGATGGTGGCCACCATCGGCGGCGGCAAGGCGATCAACTGTTCGTTCGGCGGCGCCGACCACAAGACGCTGTTCATCACGTCGGACACGCACGTCCGGTACGGCACGATGAACATCCCCGGGTTGCCCTAACGATCAGGGCGGCGATGCGGGGTTTCGCGCGGCGGGCTATTCTGGTGGTGCTGCCGGCGCTGGCGGCGATCGTCTCGGCCGGGTGTCAGGCGGCCGATCCGTACTATCGATTGGCCACGGCGCCGGGCGGCGGTGCCGGCCCTGGCGGCGACGCGGGCCCCGGGAGCGAAAGCGACGCTGGCGGTAACGGCGTCGATCGACGCCCCGATAACATAGTCACCAAGGTGGATGCCGCCGATGAAGGCAGCGACGCGGGCGAGCCGAACGACACGAAATTTCTTGCTGACGCCGCCGGCAGTGACGGTGACGACGCGGGCGGCTGCGGCGACTGCGCGCTGACCGTCCTTTACTGGTGCGAGGGCACGGAGGCGAACACCATCAGGGCGACGTTCTCGCTGGTCAACGACACCGGCACCAACGTCTCGCTCAGTGAGGTGACCGTTCGTTACTGGTTCACTGGCGGCCCCGCGGGCGCGCCCTGGGACTTCGCCTGCGACAATGGCATGCTGGGCGTTACGCCGGACAACGTTGATGTCACCGTTGACGTCACCAACGTCTTCCGGCGGGTGACCCCGTCACGGCCCGGCGCCGATATGTTTTTCGAAGTAGGGTTCACCGCCGCCGCCGGCGACTTGATGCCCGGCCAGCAATCGCTGTTTCGTACCCGCGTTTTTCGCGACGATTACAGCACCATCAACCAGAACGACGACTATTCGTTCGGACCCCAGAACATGCCGAGATTCAAGCCGTGGTCGCACGTCACGCTGTACCGCAACGGCACGTTGATCGACGGTGTCGAGCCGCCCGCGCGCTGACGGCGCGCAGCTGTCCGGTCGGGCCGGCGATCCCTCTTGTGCGAGGTTCGGCCCTCAATTAAGAATCGGGGCCATGACGACACGAAAGCTGGGCATGGTGGTGGTGACGGTGGCCGTTTTGACGGCGGGGTTGGGTCGGTCGTTGCCGGTTTCGGCGCGTGACGACCATCTGAAATTTCCCATCGCCGCGGCACTGGGGACGGCGGACGCCAAGGTCAAGCTGGATCCGCACATCGCCCTTTATTTCGGTAAGTCGCCGGCGCCGTCGGGCCAGGACATGGGCACGTTCACCACCAACAAGAAGACCAGAGCTTTCGGCAAGGACGATCAGACCGCCTGCGAGTGGGTGTTCTTGTCGGCAGTGCTGGCCCTGCAGGAACGGGCGCGCCAGTTGCAGGCCACCGCGGTGGTGAACATCCAGAGCGTCTACAAGAACGAGCCGTTCTCCAGCGAGAAAGAGTTCATGTGCGGCGCCGGCACCTTCATGTCCGGCGTGGCTCTGAGCGGCAAGTTCATCAAGACCGGAGCGAAGTAATTCCGGTCGTTGCCGGCCGATAATTGCCGGCCATGACTGTGGGCTTCGGGAACGGCGATCGCCTGCGCGCCGGCCAGCGCTTGCTGGCGGATCTGCTGCCGCCGGCGCAGGTGCTGGAGATCCCGGCGGGCACGACGGGTCGACCGGGAAAACACTGTGGCAGCGCCTGTGGTCGGGCGCGCCGCCGAAGGGGTAGCTTTGCCGGCCGCCGACCCCTATGCTCGGGGCCCCGATGCGCACCATCGACCGCTCGCAACCGGATTTTCAGCAGACGCTGGGGGCTTTGAGCCGCCGCAGCGCCAGCGTGCCGGAGCAGATCGAAGCGACGGCGCGCCAGATCATCGCCGAGGTGCGGGCGGGCGGCGACGCCGCGGTGCGGGCGCTGACCGCGCGTTTGGAATCGCGCACGCTGACTGATCTGGAATTGCCGCGTGCCCGCTGGCGCGCGCTGGCGGCCCAGACCGCGCCGGCGGTGCGCGCCGCGCTGGAGCACGCCGCCCGTCGGATACGCGCCTTTCACGAACGCGAGCGTTACGAATCCTTCGAGATCGCCGAGGGCGGGATGCGCGTCGGCCTGCGCGTGTCGCCGCTTTCGCGGGTGGGGCTTTACGTGCCGGGCGGAACAGCGCTGTATCCGTCGACGGTGCTGATGACCGCGGTGCCGGCCAAGGTGGCGGGCGTCGGCACCATCATCATGACCACGCCCGGTCCCTCGCCCGAGACGCTGGCCGCGGCGGAGATCGTCGGCGTCGATCGGGTCTTCGTCGTCGGCGGCGCGCAGGCGGTGGCGGCGATGGCCTATGGCACCGAGAGCATCCCGCGCGTCGACAAGATCGTGGGCCCGGGCAACGCTTACGTCGCCGCGGCCAAGCGGCTGGTGTTCGGCGACGTGGGCATTGATTCGGTGGCCGGCCCGACCGAGGTGGTGATCGCCGCCGACGACAGCGTCGACCCGGCGTGGATCGCCGCTGATCTGCTGGCCCAGGCCGAGCACGACGTGCTGGCGGTGCCGATCCTGATCGCCGTCGGCGCGGCCGTCGGCACGCGCGTCGCTGTCGAGGTCGAGCGCCAGCTGGCCGTGCTGCCGCGGAAAAACATCGCCGAGAAATCCTTGCGCGACTTTGGCGTCATCATCGTCGTCGCCGACGCGGCGGAAGCGGCCGCGGTGATGAACCTGCTGGCGCCCGAGCACGGCATGCTGGCCTTGCGCGACGCCCGTCGCGTGGGCGAAGGGATCACCACCGCCGGCGCGCTGTTTTTGGGCGCGCAGACGCCCGAGTCCGTCGGCGATTACATCGCCGGACCGAGTCACGTGTTGCCGACCGGCGGCAGCGCGCGCTTCGCCTCGCCGCTGGGCGTTTCCGACTTCGTCAAGCGCACGTCGATCATCGAGTACGACGCCGCGGCGCTGCGCGCGCAGGGACCGGACATCGAACGAATGGCCGAGGTGGAAGGCCTGCACGGCCATGGCCGCGCCGTCAGCATCCGCACCCGAACGGCCTAGACGCGCCCATGAACCTCGCTGCCACGCTGCGCGGGAACACCTACCGATTCAAGGACGTCAAAGACGTCTTGGCCAAGGCCAATGAAGAAAAATCCGGCGATCGCCTGGCCGGCGTGGCGGCGGCGTCGGTCTCCGAACGCGTGGCGGCCAAGCGCGTGCTGGCCGAGCTGACCCTGCACGACCTGCACGAAAACCCGGTGGTGCCGCCGGAGAAGGACGCGGTGACGCGCCTGATCCTGGACGATCTGCAGCGCCCGGTCTACGAGTCGTGCAAGTCATGGACAGTGGCCCAGCTGCGCGAGCACGTGCTGTCCGATCGCACCACCGGCGCCGATCTGCTGCGGCTATCGCGAGGATTGACCAGCGAGATGATCGCCGCCTGCGCCAAGCTGATGACCAACCTGGATCTCATCAGCGCGGCCCGAAAGATCCGGGTGGTGGTGCACGCCGCCAACACGCTGGGCCTGGAAGGCCGGCTGTCGACGCGCCTGCAGCCCAACCACCCGTCCGATTCGGTGGAAGGGATCTTGGCCTCGCTGCGCGACGGGCTGTCGTTCGGCAGCGGCGACGCGGTCATCGGCATCAACCCGGTCACCGACAATCCCGAGCAAACCACGGCGATCCTGAACTCCAGCGGCGATTTCATGCGGCAGTGGCGCATCCCCACGCAGAACTGCTGCCTGGCCCACGTCACCACGCAGATGAAGGCGTTGGAGGGCGGCGCGCAGCTGGGCCTGATGTTCCAGTCCATCGCTGGCACGGAAAAAGCGTTGAAGAGTTTCGGCGTGACGTTGTCGCTGCTCGACGAGGCGCACGACATGACGCAGAAGCTGGGACAGGTGCAGGGACCGAACGTCATGTACTTCGAGACCGGGCAGGGCTCGGCGCTGTCGGCGGATGCGCACGAGGGCGCTGACCAGATGACAGTGGAGGCGCGCAACTACGGTTTGGCTCGCCATTACAAGCCGTTCCTGGTGAACACCGTCGTCGGCTTCATCGGGCCCGAGTATCTATATGATGCCCGGCAGATCACGCGCGCCGGGTTGGAGGATCACTTCATGGGCAAGCTGCACGGGATCCCGATGGGCTGCGACGCCTGCTACACCAACCACGCCGACGCCGACCAGAACGATCTGGAAAGCCTGGAAGTGTTGTTGGCCACGGCGGGCTGCAACTTCTTCATGGGCCTGCCCATGGGCGACGACGTCATGCTGAACTATCAATCGACGTCGTTTCACGACGGCGCGGCCTTGCGCCAGTTGCTGGGATTGCGACCGGCCCCAGAGTTTGAAGCATGGCTGGAAGAAATGGGCATCATGGAGAACGGCAAGCTGACCGCTCGGGCCGGCGACGCGAGCTTGTTCGCATGACCCGCGGCGCGCTTTCGCTTTCGCTGCCGCTGATCAGTCTGACGATGATGGCGTGCGCGTCGGAGCCACCGCCGCCGCCGCAGGTGGCGGCGCGCCCGGCGCCGCCGCCGGTTCCTGAACCGTCGCCGCCAGCGGAGGAAGCGGCGGCAGAGGCAGCGGCCCTGGCCGCCGCGCCGACGCCGGTCGACGGGGTGGTGACGGCGCTGGGCGTGCAGCGAGCTGATCTGGTGTGGAGCCCGGCGAAAAAAACCTTCGCCGTTGTCGTGCCGACAAAAGTCGACACGACAGGGGTGCCGCATCGCCGCCGCGCAAAACGGCCGCCACCGGCGACCATCGCCCTCTACGCGTCTGATGGCGAACCGCTGGGCAGCTATCGCGCCTTGAGCGTCGGCGCCATCAGCGACCTGCGTTTTCTCGGCGAGGAACGCCTGTTTTATTTGCTGCCCGCCAGACCGGCGCCGTCCGTTCGCGCGCACGGCCGCGGCATCGTGCTGCCGCCGCCGCTGCGGTACGCGCTGCAGCCGTTGAAACCGGGCGCGCGGCCCGTCGCCTGTACCGGGCGATCGTTCGTCTTCTCGCCGGCCGGGGATCACGTGGCGTACTTGACCGGCGATGCCAAGCGCCAGCGTCTCTTCGCCGATGGTGAGGCGGCGTATCCGCGGCGCGGCTTCACCACCATCCAGGGCGAAGCCGCCTGGTCGCTCGACGGCGCCAGCCTGGCCCTGATCGAAAGCGGCCCGCACCCACGGCTGGTGGTCCTGGTCGAGTTCGACAACCCCAGCGGCGACAACACCTGGCCGCTGCCGCCGGAAGCCGCCGTCGATTCGTCGCTGCACGTTTACTGGGCGGGTCAGGGCAAGCTGGTGGTTGGCCCGTCGCTGACCAAGCCGCTGTTCGCCACCTCGTTTCATCGTGATCCGGCGCCGGTGGTCAGCATGCCCGCCGAATCGCCGGCCGCCGTCGCGTCGCCCGCCGAGCGTCCCTGATGCTGATCGATCGCGCCCGCATCGAAGAGATGGTCCGGCAAGCGCTGACCGGCGCGGGCGGCGAGGGTGCGGCGGCGCGCCCGGTGGATTCAGCCGGCGGCCTTTTGTTGACCCCCGATCGCGGCGTGAACCTCGGCGAGCCGTTTGATCCGCGCGCCATGATCGGCATCCTGGCGGCCACCCCGGCGCGCATCGTCGTTGGCCGCAGCGGGGTTCGTTACCGCACCAACACCATGCTGCGCTTTCGCGCCGACCACGCCGCCGCCAAGGACGCCGTGCTGTCGGAGGTGGACTCGGCGCTGCTGTCGCGCCTGGGTTTGTTCGAGGTGATGTCGCGCGCGCCGGACAAGCCGACGTTCTTGCAGCGGCCCGATCTCGGACGCGCCCTGTCCGACGCGGGCAAGGAAGAGATCTCTCGCCGCATCGGGCGGGCGCCGACGCTGGTGATCATCTACGGCGACGGTCTGTCGGCGGCGGCGCTGAACCAGAACCTGCCCGAGTTTCACGGCGCGCTGCTGCCGGCCCTGGCCTCGCGCGGGATCCAGCACGCGCCGCCGTTCTTCGTGCGCTACGCCCGGGTGAAGATCATGGACGAGATCGCGCGCCTGACCGCGGCCCAGGCCGCGCTGTTCGTGTGCGGTGAACGGCCGGGGTTGGGCTTTGCCGATTCGTTGTCGGCATATTTCATCTACCAGCCGGCCGAGGGCGCCACCGACGCCGATCGCGAGGTCATCTCGAACATCAACCCGCGCGGCCGCGTCCCCGCCGAGGCGGCGCGTGACGTGGCGGCGGCCATCGAGCGCGTGCTGCGTAACAAGAAATCAGGCGTGGCCTTTCCCTAAGGCAGCCGAGCGTGCGCCGTGAAGCTGGATCTGCCACCCGTCAAGCCTCGCGCGCTTTCGGTGCGCCGCATTCCGGAAGCAGCGCCGGCGCTGGCGGCGTCGCTGGGGTTGCCAGCGGCGCGGCGCTCGCTGGGGATCATCACCGCCACGTCGGACGACGCGCTCTTCGCCGCCTTGGACCAAGGGACCAAGGCGTCGCCGGCCGACGTCGTCTACGCCAAGTCGTTCTATGCCGGCTCCGGCTATCCGTCGGGCCCGCTGTCGGGCGAGTGCATCGGCATCTACGCCGGCGTCGATCCCGCGGAGGTCGACGCGGCGCTGGCCGCCTGTCTTGGTTATCTGGAAAACGAAGCCTGGTTCTACGCCGTCGAGACTGCGGAGGATCCGACGCGGCCGGTGATCTTTTTTCCGCACGTGATCGCCTCGCTGGGCCGGTATCTGGCGCCGCTGGCGGACGTGCCGGAGGGCAGCGCGATGGCGTACCTGATCGCGCCGCCGCTGGAATCGATCGTCGGCGTCGACGCCGCTTGCAAGGGGGCGCCGGTGCGCCTGGCGAAATGGTTCGGGCCGCCGTCGGAGACCAACTTTGGCGGCGGTTATCTGGCGGGCGATCTGCCGGCCTGCGAAGCGGCGGCGCGCGCCTTTGCCAGCGCGGTGATCGACGTCTGTCAGGCGCCGCTGCACGCCCGGGCCGCGCGCGGCGGCGGCGAGCTGGGGCCGGCGGCGACGGCGGTGCGCGCGGCGGGCGGGGCACCGTCGGGAAAATTTCAAGCGCTGGACACCGGCCAGCGGTTCAATGAAAAGCCCGATCACCTGACCCACCTGGTCGATGACCAGACGCTGGTGCGCAAGACACACCCTCGCATCATCGCGCGCGGCAAGCTGGATCTGCTGCAAGCGGCGTTGCTGGACGCGCAGGTGGCCGCCGACGCCGAGGAAGCACGGGCGCTGGTCGGCGAGCTCGGCGAATTGCTGGAGCTGGCGCGCGCCCTGGTCGGCGCCGAGGTCACCGGCCGCCCGCTGGCGCCAGTGCGCCTGTTCGGGATGAGCGGCCTCGAGATCCGCGACGCCACCCACCACACGCGCGAGCTTTACGGGGTGCCGTTCATGTACCCCGACGTGCGGCAGGGACCGCTCATCGCCAAGCTGAACCTGGCCCGGGCCATCGCACGCGAGGCGGAAGTGTCCGTGCTGCAGGCGTTCCCCGCGGCGACCGGCGGACCGACGGCACCGCCCGCGCGCGCGGATCTGGCCGAGGCGCTGAATCGGGTCTCATCGGCGTTGTACCTTCTGGCCTGCAAATACGTCGCTGGCCGCTATGAAGGCAACCGCCGCCCGAAAGGCCCGGTGCGCGGCTGGCGGCCGCCGGCGTGAAGCACGGTCTTGCAGCGGCGCGGCCCGAATGGAATGGTTCCCGGTGAGGATCGCCGCGCGCCATGACTGAAAAGCAAGAGCGGTTGGTGAAGGCCTACGACAGCGAGGCGTGGCCGCTTTACGGGGCGCGCTTTGCCGAGATGGTGTCGCGCGTGTTTTCACCGCGGCCTGCTTCGCGCGTGCTGGTGCTGGGCGCGGCGACCGGGACCTTGCCGCTGGCGCTGGCGCGGACGGTGGACAGCCAGAGCCGGCTGGTCACGTTCGAGACCTCGCCGACGCTGGCGACGCAGGCGCGGCGGCGCGTGGAGTCCGATCCGGCCACCGCCGCGCGGATCTTCGTCGGCGATCACGCCACGGTGCCGTTTCCCTTCGGCGCGGCTGGATTCGACAACGCCATCTGGAACGGCGGGGCCGGCGAAGGGATCACCGCCGACGAGGCGCTGTCCGAGCTGACGCGCGCCCTGCGGCCGGGTGGGCAGTTGATCGCGGCGCTGCCCCTGCGCGGGACCTGGGCCGAGCTTCTGGATATCTTTCGCGGCGTGCTGCGCGACAACCGCAAGACCGAGAGCGTGGCGGCGCTGGATCGCTATCTGGAAACGCTGCTGGAGGGCGACGCGCCGGCGGCGGCGCTGGAGCGGGCCGGCCTGCGCGACGTGCAGATGACCGTCGAGCGCTGGGAGCTGCTGTTCAAGAGTGCGCGCGAGTTTTTCTTCGCCCCGGTGATCGAGCTTTTGCCGCTGGCGCGGTGGAAGGCCATCGCCGGCCGCGGCGACGAGATGCAGGATATTTTCTTCTTCATCAAAGAAGCGATCGACGCATACTTCGCCGGCGGCGTCTTCGCGGTCAGCGTGGTCGCCGGTTGCGTGACAGGAACCAAGGTCTGAGCATCGTCGTGAGCCAGTCGGAATTGGAACTGCGCCAGCGCTACCAGACGTTGGTGCGCGAGCTGTCGGAGCACGATCGCCGGTACTACGTCGAGATGGCGCCGGTGGTCTCGGACGCCGAGTACGATCGTCTGTACCGCGAGCTGCGGTCCCTCGAGGCGGCCCACGCCGACTGGATCAGCGCCGATTCCCCCACCCAGCGCGTGGCGCCGGCGCCCGTCACCGCGTTTCCCAAGGTGGTGCGCGCGGTGCCCATGCTGTCCTTGGACAACGCCTACAGCGAAGGCGAGCTGCGCGAGTTTTACGACCGGGTGATAAAAGGCTTGCACGGCGAGACGCCGGCCTTCGTCGTCGAGCCGAAGATCGACGGCATCGGGATCGAGCTGACCTACGACGGCGGGCGGTTCACGCTGGGCGCCACCCGTGGCGACGGGCGGGTGGGCGAGGAGATCACCGCCAACCTGCGCACGGTGCGCTCGCTGCCGCTGACGCTGCGCCAGCCGGTGTCGCTCACCGTGCGCGGCGAGGTGTTCATGGACAAGGCGGACTTTGCCGCCATCAACCAGGAACGCGCGCTGGCCGGCGAGGAGCTGTGGAAGAACGCCCGCAACTTCACCGGCGGAACGCTGAAGCTGCTGGATCCGCGCCTCTGCGCCACCCGCCCCTTGCGCGTGACCTTGTATGAAGTGGTGAACGGCGAGGCGGTCAAGGCGCTGCACTCGGAGAGCCTGGCCTGGATGCGCGAACTCGGTCTGCCGACGTCGCCCGATGTTTCGCTGGTCAGCGCGTGGGAGACGCTGGCGTCGACGGTGGCGGCGTGGGCCACGCGCAAAAGCACGCTGCCATACGAAGCGGACGGGCTGGTGGCGAAGGTTGATTCGTTCGCCCAGCGCCGGCTGCTGGGGTTCACCGCGAAGTTTCCGCGCTGGGCGGCGGCCTACAAGTTTCCGGCCCTGCGCGCGCAGACCCGGGTGCGCGGCATCGAGGTCAACGTCGGCCGCACCGGCGCCATCACGCCCGTCGCCGAGCTGGATCCGGTCGAGCTGTCGGGGACCACCGTCAAGCGCGCCTCGTTGTTCAACTGGGACGAGGTGCGCCGTTTGGACGTACACATCGGCGATCAGGTGATCGTGGAAAAAGCCGGCGAGATCATCCCGCAGGTGATCGAGGTGGTGACAGGCGCCCGCACCGGCGACGAAAAGCCGGTGGTGGTCCCCGACGTCTGTCCGAGCTGCGGATCGCCTCTGGTCAAGCGCGAGGACGAGGTGATCCTGCGCTGCGAGAACGCGGGGTGCCCCGACCAGCGCTGGAAGGCGGTGCAGTTCTTCGCCCATCGCGGCGCCATGAACATCGACGGCGTCGGCGAGATGCTGGCGCAGGAGTTGGTCCGCAAGGGGCTGGTGCAGGACGCCGCCGATCTGTTCGCCCTCACCGTCGACAAGCTGGTGCCGCCCGCCGATGCAGCGGACGCCGTGCGCATCGATCGCATGGCCAAGAAATCAGCGGAGAATTTGATCGCCGCCATCACGCGGGCGAAGGAGACCGCCACCCTGTCGCGCCTGCTGATCGGTCTCGGCATCCCGCACGTCGGAACGGTGGCGGCGCAGGCCATCGCGGCGCGCTTTGGATCGCTGCAAGCGTTCGCCGAATCGTCAGGCGAAGAGCGCCGGCAGATGGTGGCGGCCATCGACGGCGTGGGCGAGGTGATCGCCCAGGCGGTGGGCGCGTACATGGACGATCCAACGCACGTGGCGTTGATCGCCCGCCTGCGCGAACGCGGCGTCTCGCCGACCGAGCCGGTGGCGGCGGTGGTCAGCGACGGACCGCTGGCCGGCAAGCGGGTGTGCGTGACCGGCAAGCTGACGCGCGCCCGCAGCGATATTCAGAAAGACATCGAAGCGGCGGGCGGCAAGTTCGTCACCACGGTCGGCAAGACCACCGACATTCTGGTGGCCGGCGAAGACGTCGGCAAATCGAAGCTGGACGCTGCCCGCAAACTGGGAACGCAGATCGTCGATGAGGCTGGCCTCGACGCCATCCTGCACGGCGCGTCTGCCCCGGCGCCGGCCTCCGATCAACCGGCCGGCTGAATCGCCGCCGGTTCGTCAGTGAACCGTTTCGTTGGTCGTCGGTTCGTCGTCGGTGTACATGCGCACCGTCTCGAACAGCTTGTCCAAAGCCAGCGGCTTGCGCAGAAACGCGCGCGCGCCGGCGGGGGTCTCGCGGGCGATGGCGCTGATGACGATGACGGGGATGCCGGCCAGCGCATGATCGCGTTGCATCACTTCCAGGACTTGTTTGCCGTCGATGAAGGGCATCATCAGATCAAGGATCACCAGTCGCGGTCCACGCGAACGATTCTCGGCCAGGAACTGCAGCGCCTGGCGTCCGTTGCCCGCCGGCACCACGTCATAACCCTCCGCTTCGAGCAGGTCTTGCAGAATGTCGCGAATCTCGAAGTCGTCTTCAACAAGCAAGACCGTCTTACCTGGCGCCATCCGATCTCCTTTCGCCGTCTTTCTACGGTGAGGTTGGTCGGCAGTTCCGTCAAGCATCATTGCGGGAAAAACTGCCGGTACCTGACCTTACATAGGCGACATAGTAGAAAAAATCCTGGCCTCGTCGCGAGCCTGTTTTGCCGCCGATTTTGCCTGCCTAAAGTTACGTCAGAACTTTGACGATAGCCGCGGGTGAGGGTCCCGTGAAATCTCCGACGCAGCCAAGTTCAGCTACCCGGATCATCACCATCGGTGGTGGAAAAGGTGGCGTAGGAAAAAGCATTGTCTCGTCCAACCTGGCGGTCGCGATGGCGCAGAACGGCCATCGCGTGGTCCTGGTGGACTGCGATCTCGGCGCCGCCAACCAGCACGTCCTGTTCGGCATCGATCGGCCGTTGCCGGGCTTGCAGGCGCTGATTGATCGCAAGATCGATTCGCTGACGCCGGCCATGACGCCGACCGGATTGCCCAACCTGCACCTGGTGGCGGGGACGGGCGCGTCGGTGGGCGCGGCCAACATCAGCCACGGCGAAAAACAGCGCATCATGAAAAAGATCCGCGGGCTGGACGCCGACGTGGTCATCGTCGACGTGGGCGCCGGCGTCAGCTTCAATGTTCTGGATTTTTTCGAGCTGGGTTCGCAGCGCCTGCTGGTGGTGACGCCGCAAGTGACGTCGATCCAGACGGCGTATTCGTTTCTGAAAGGCGCGGTGATGCGCACCCTGCGCCACCACGCCGAAAAGACGGACGAGATCGAGCTTTTGGAACCGGCCATCACCAGCCGGGAGAACGAAAAGGTCGCCACGCTGCTGAACCGTCTGCGCGAACAGCACCCCGCGTTCGGCGAGGCGATCTTCCAGATCCTGGCGCGATTCAACGCGCAGATCGTCGGCAATCAAGTCTTCGAAGAAAACCAGACCGGCATCTTTCACGCGGTGTCGCGCATGATTCAGGATTTTCTGGGCATCAGCGTGCCGATCCTGGGCTACGTCGGCGTCAGCCGGCGCATCCGCGAATCGGTGAACCAGCGGCGGCCGATGCTGCTTGGCGGGCAGAAGGACGAGAACGCCAAGATCTTCAGGGAAATGGCCGAAAATTTGTTGATGGAAGATGTCTCGATCGATGATCTGCTGATCGACGAAGACGATGGTGAAGCCGCGCCGGCGCCAGCCCAGGCGCCGCCGGCCGCGGGCGAGGTCGGCGCCGGCAAGTTGCAGCCGGAGTACACGCCCTATGCGCGCAAGCATCTGCGTCACGCCGTCGACTGGAAGGTCACGGTGAAGACCGCGGGCGGCGATGTGCCGGTGCGGGTGGTGGAGATTTCCGCCGGCGGCCTGGCGCTGGAGAGCGGGGCGCGCTTTGAGATCGGCGAGCAGATGACCGTGGTGTTCGACAACCTGCCTGATCACGCCACCGCGGTGGTGACAGTGGCGCGGCGAATTCCGCGCGGCTATGCCGTCGAGGGCGTGATGCCGGCTCCGGTGGCGGCCCTGGCCTCGTCCGGCGACGTCAGCAGCAGCAGCACCAACCGTCTGGCTGGCTGAGCGACCGGCGCGCCGCTCCGCTATGCTGGGCGCATGGCGAAGAAGGCGCCGCCCGGATTCAACACGCCGTTTCGCGGTTTGAAACCGCCGGCCGCTCCGCCTGTGGCCGCCCCGGCTCCGGCGAAGGCGTCCCTGAAGCATGCGGCGCCGGCCGCACGCACCGCCAGCGCGCCCAGCGACGACGATCGATTGTTCGAGCAAGCCATGCGCGGCGTGACGCCGCTGTCGTCGGCCGAGCGCTCGCGGCGCGCCGCGCCGGCGGGGGCGCCGGCGGTGGCCCCGTCGCGGGCGACCCTGCGCGCCCGGGCCCGACGCGAGGACGCCTTGGCCGACGCTGATCTGGTCGAGCTGGTGGCCAAACCCGGCCATCTCACCATCGAGGAAAACGGCGAGTCAATGTTTGGTTTCGGCGCAGGGGTCGACCGGCGGTTGTTGCGGCGACTCGGCGCCGGCGACTACCCGATCGACGCCGAGCTTGATCTGCACGGCCTGCGCCGCGACGCCGCCATCGCCGCCTTGGAGCGGGCGATCAAGCACGCGCGCGCGGCGGGCCAGCGCTGCTTGCTGGTCATTCACGGCCGCGGGTTGAACTCCGGCGACGAGGGCCCGGTCCTCAAGCGAACGGTGGCCGAAGCGTTGGCGGACGGGGCGCTGTCGCGGCTGGTGCTGGCCTTTGCCTCGGCGCCGCCGTCGGCCGGCGGGCCAGGCGCCACGTTGGTCTTGCTGCGCAAGCCATCGCGCTAGAAGCGCCGCGCCGACGGCGTCATTTTGCTTTGCAGTCTGTCCGGGGTCATATAAATACGGCTTTGGTGCACAAACGCCGGCGCTGACGCGCCGGGATCCACGGGAGAAGAAGGAACATGAGCATCCGCATCGCGATCAACGGGTTCGGCCGCATCGGCCGTTTGGTGTTTCGGGCCCTGTACACCCAAGGCCTGTTTGGCAAAGAGGTCGAGGTGGTCGCCGTCGGTGACATCGTTCCTGCGGACAACCTGGCTTATCTGCTGAAGTACGATTCGATCCAGGGGCGTTTCGAAGGCACCGTCACCTCGACGAGGTCGTCGCCCGACAAAGAGGCGGACGACGTGCTGGTGGTCGATGGCAAAGAGGTGCACGTGGTCAGCGCCAAATCGCCGGCCGATCTGCCCTGGAAAAAATTCGGCGTCGATTACGTCATTGAATCGACGGGTCTGTTCACCGAGGCCGAGAAGGCCAAGGGCCACCTGGCGGCGGGCGCCAAGAAGGTGATCATCTCGGCGCCGGGAAAGAACGAAGACATCACGGTGGTGATGGGTGTCAACCACGAGAAGTACGACGCCGGCAAACACCACATCGTCTCGAACGCCAGCTGCACCACCAACTGCCTGGCGCCGCTGGTCCACGCCGTGTTGAAGGAAGGCTTCGGCTTGAGCGAGGGTCTGATGACCACCGTGCACTCGTACACCGCCACGCAGAAGACCGTCGACGGTCCGTCGCGCAAGGACTGGCGCGGCGGCCGCAGCGCCGCCTTGAACATCATCCCGTCGTCGACCGGCGCGGCCAAGGCCGTGGCGCTGGTGCTGCCCGAGGTGAAGGGCAAGCTGACCGGCATGGCCTTCCGCGTGCCGACACCCACCGTCTCGGTCGTCGATCTCACCTTCAAGACCGAGAAGGCCACCAGCATGAAAGAGCTCAATGCCGCGTTGAAACGCGCCAGCGAGACCTACCTGAAAGGCATCTTCGCCTATACCGACGAGGAGGTCGTTTCGAGCGACTTCATCCACGACGCCCGCTCCAGCATCTACGACTCGCTGGCCTCGATCGAACTGAACCAGCACTTCTTCAAGCTGATCAGCTGGTACGACAACGAATGGGGCTATAGCAACCGCTGCGTGGATCTGGTTCGTTACATGGCCTCGCGCGAGCAATAGCGCTGGCGGTGCGCGCCGTCGTTCAGAGACGGCGCGCATACGCGGCGCGGATGCCGTCGCCGGCGAAGATCGCCAGCGCCAGCCAGATCATGGCAAAGCCAACCCAGCGCGCCGGCGGCATGGTCTCGTTGGTGACGAGGACACCGCACAGAAACTGCAGCGTCGGCGCGATGTATTGCAAAAGGCCGATCGCCGTCAGGGGAATGCGGATCGCGGCGGCGCCGAAGGCCAGCAGCGGCAGCGCGGTGATCACCCCGCTGCCCGCCAGCAGCAAGGCGTGTCCGGTGCCGTGGCCGCTGAAAGAACTCGACCGGTGCTGGTGCAGCCAGCCGAGGTAGCCGAGCGCCGGAAGAAAAAGAACCAGCGTTTCGATGGCCAGGCTCTCGACGGCGCCGATCTGGGCCGTCTTCTTGATGAGACCGTAAGTGCCGAAGCTGCCCGCCAGCGCCAGGGCGATCCATGGCGGCCGTCCGTGATTGACCGTCAACACCACCACCGCCGCCGCCGCGCACACCGTGGCCAACCACTGTGCGGTGCGCAGCCGCTCGCGGAAAATCAGCACGCCCAGCAGCACACTGACCAGCGGATTGATGAAATAGCCGAGCGCGCTCTCCACCACCTGCGCGCTGTTGACGGCGTAGATGTAGACGCCCCAGTTGATCGACACCAGTGCCGCCGCCAGGGTCAGCAAGAGGAGCTTGCCCGGCGCGCGCAGGAGGCGCGGAAGCCACGACCACCGCTGGCGAGCCGCCAGGATCGCCAGCACGGTGGCCAGCGACCAGACCATCCGATGGGCCAGGATCTCCAGCGCGCCCGCCGGTTTCAGCAGAGGCCAATAAAGCGGAAACAACCCCCACATGGCATAGGCGCCGATGGCGTAAGCGGTTCCGCGGCCTCTTTCTGATTCGTGCACCACCGCTTGATTTAACCAGCGGTCGATTCGCCGCCGGTGGTGAATCTCATCGATCCATTCTCATTGATCCATCTTGGGCACCGGCACAGTGCTGTCGGCGGCGGCGCCGCAGAAGTTCACCTTCTTGATCATCGGCGGCGGGTTGGCGCGCTCGCGCTTGGCGGTGGCCTTGCGCGTGTTGTACGTGCGCTGGACGTGTTCGTTGGACTTGCTGATCGCTGTTTGCAGCGCCTTCCAGGCCGCCTGAGCCTTCGGGTCGGCGCCGGCCACCGGATCGGGGACCATCGCCACCAGCGAGACCAGGTCTTCGATCAACGTCGCCGGCGATTTGGGATCGGCCAGGGCCAGGGCGGTGGCCGGCACCAGCACGTTGTCGCGGAACTCGGCCAGGTCGTCGGCGTCGACCTGACACCACAGGATGCGCGAATGAAACGCCGCCAGGGCCGGACCAGCCTCGGCGCGCGGCTGGTGCAAGAGCTTCTTCAGCGGCTCGTCATAGTCACCTTGCGCCTCGCCGTACGAGCTCAGCATGACATCGACCAGCTTGCCGCGGCACTCTGGATCGCAGGTGACGCCGCCCAGATACGACACCAGCCAGCGCCGGTGATCGCCGTGAAATTTTTCCAGCGCCGCGGCCTCGCCGCCGGTGACCAGCTCGCCGGTGCGCGCGGTGGCTAAAACCAGCGCGGCGACCAGGCGGGCGCCGACGGACGTCGCCTCGAATTTTTCGATTTCCTTCCATTGTCGACGTTCGTAAAAATCTTGTAATACCGGCTCGAACAGCCAGGACATGGTGCCGGGATGGGCCTGCACCTCGCGCTCGTCCTTCAGCAGCACCATCGGTCCGCTGCCCACGGCGCCAGCGTCGACGGCGGCGGCGGTCTCGTCCTGGATCACCTGGGCGATGGAGTCCGACCGATCGGACAGCTTGTCGTCCTTGCAGATCTCCGCCGCCCGCTGCACGCCGAAACGCTGCAGGCAGGTCAGCCTGAAGGCCTGGGCCAGCTGCAGATAATTCTTGTTGGCGGTGCTGGCCAGGACGGCGCGCATGTACCCGGCGTTGTCCTTGCCCAGCTCCAGCGCGTACGACACCGCCAGCTCGGGGTCGATGATGTTGCCGCGGGTCAGCGACAGCAGCACGCCGAACCGCTGGTCCGCCGACGTCGGGCCCTGCGACGAAAGCACGTTCAGGTTCTTGGACAGGATCTCGGCGCGGGCGATGCGCCAGTCGTTGTCGGCCTTGGTGCGGGCGATGGCCTGTTCGGAGCGTCCCGTCTCGGCGGCGGTCAGCGACTGCCGGTATTGCCAGATCGACGTCGCCACCAGCCCCGCCACGCCGATGACAAAGCTGGACAGAAAGCTCGAGTACGTCTGGATGAATCGCCCGATCTTCGAGAGCTCCTCGGTCGCCGTTGGTTTGTCCATCGGACGCCGAAGATAGCTCGTCTGTCGCGCGATTGTCTGGTAATGGTTGCCCTTCGCTTCGGGGCGTGGCGCGATGAAATGGCTTGAGCTCCCGCAGATCAAATGGGCGGTGCCGATCCCGCTTCTGCTGGCGCTGGCGCCGCTGGTCTGGTGGTTTTTTCGCGACACCTGGCGCGGCTTGGACGAAGACGCCTTCGAATACCGGCGCGACCTCCACGCCCGCGGCGCGGTCGACTATCGCCCGCTGCTGGCGCTGACACTCGCGGTGCTGGTGCTGACCATCCAGGAGTACTACAGCCGCTACGATTTCTACCTGCACGTGCTGCACAAGTGGCTGCAGGCGCGCGAGGACGTCAACCCCAGCGGTTGGGTGAACCTGTCCGTCTACGACGAGCTTTACCTGCGCACCTTCTGGGGGATCTTGCGCGTCGCCGGCTACGCGCTGCCGCTTTTGGTGTGGCCAATTTTTTTTCGCGGCGATCGCTTCATCGATTTCGGCCTGCGCCCGCAGGGATTCCGCGACCACGCCTGGATCTATGCGATGTGCGTGGTGGTGATGGTGCCAGTGCTCTTGATCGTCAAGCGGCAGCCGGACTTCGGCGCCTATTACCCGATCTACAAGCTGGCCGGCCGTTCGTGGTTCGACTTCTTTGCCTGGGAGGCGATCTACCTGGCCCAGTTCGTCGGCCTGGAGTTTTTCTTTCGCGGCTTCTGGCTGCGCGCCACGCGCGCCTTCGGGGCCGGGGCCATCTGGTCGATGGTGGTGCCGTACTGCATGATCCACTACGGCAAGCCGTACCTGGAAGCCTGGGCGGCGATGGCCGGCGGGGTGGTGCTGGGATCGCTGGCGATGCGCACGCGCAGCATCTATGCCGGTCTTTTGCTGCACGGCACGGTGGCGATCTTGATGGACATCCTGGCGCTGGATCGCCGTGGTCAGCTGCCCTCGCTGCTGGCGCCGGGCTCGTCGCGGCGGTTCATCTTTCTTTACTGGCACGCGCTGATCTGGATCGCCTGGGCCTTGGCCCTCGGCGTGCTGGCGCTGGAGCTCCGGCGCCGCCGGCGGGCGCGCTTGCCACAAAGCGCGCGCGAGGCCGAGTCGACTTAACCCGGCCTCGCGCGTTTTTTTCCGGTCAACGGTCTGTCGTTACTTGGTGGCGGGCGCGTCGGCCTTGGGGGCGTCGGCCTTCACGTCGCCTTTGGTCGCGTCCTTGGCTTTCTTGGTGTGCTTCGTCTTCTTCGTGTCCTTCGCGTCTTTCGGCGCGGTGCCGTCGGCAGCGGGGGCCTGCGCGACGATCTTGTTCGGCGTGTTGTGCTTCGCCATCGGAGCGGCGAAGGCGCTGGCGCCCGACAGAGCCAAGAGAGACAGACCGAGCATGGTGTTGCGAATCATAGGAATCCTCCGGGGTGAACAGTTGTGGTTGCTTGCTTCTTCTGGCACCGCCGGCGATCCGTCGGTGTGTGTTGCTGTTCCCTGGCTATTGCAGCCCCGGTGCCAGTTGCCACCGCTGGCAAAGGCCCGTGTTTGGCGGCCGTCCCCGCTGGTGCGCCTCGGCGTGGGGCGTTTTCGTGTGCGCGCGCTGCAAAAGCGCGACGTAGGCGCGCGCAGCGTCGCGACCGCTAGCCCCACCAGTACGACAGCTTCAGCATGATGACGTCCGCCGCCGACGACGAGCGCGACAGCCGTCCCAGATCCAGCGTGCCCACGCCCGTGGTCAGCGTGGTCAGCGGCGTCTGGGCCCGCGTGTAGACCAGATACGCGGTCGAGCCGAGGCGATATTCCCAGCGCAGGACGATGTTCACGTTCAGCGCCGCTTGCGCGATGTCGGGATCGGGCGGGGCATCGCCGATCGCCAGCGGCTGTAGTTGATCCAGGTAGACGCGGCCGCGCGTCGCCGTCTTTGGCGCGACGGCGAAGTCGGTGTAGTGCCGCGAGGCCAGAAATATCTGCGCGTACGCCTGCAGCGAAAGCTGCGGGGTGAAGGTGTAGCTGCCGCGCGCGGTGAGGCCGACGCTGCGGGCCAGCATGCGCCCGTAGATCGGATCGCCGCCGCTGGTCGTTGTATAGCCGACGTAGCGGGGCTCGCCGCTGGACGAGGTGAACGTGGGCAACAGATCCAGCTCCAGCTGCGGCAGGAGGCGCAACGTCACTTGCCCGCGCAGGTCGACGTGGGTGCCGTTGGTCAGGCGCTGCACCTGCCCGGACAGGTATCCGGTCAGCCGCCGCCGCGGATCGCTGGAGACCGACAGATCCACGCCGCACATCCCGGCCCGCTCCAGCGCGGTGCTGTCGCCCACCTCGCGATCGTCAAAGTGCGTGCCGCGACAATTCACGTCGACGTAGTAGGCCCAGTAGCTGCGCAGGTTGGCCCAGGTCTCAAGCTGAACGAAGTTGTCCAGGTTGATCCCGTCCAGCGTCTGGCGATAGTTGATGGTCAGCGCCGAACGCGACTCCAGCGTCTGCCACCAGGGATCGGTGCTGCGATAAACCAGATCGGCGTTCAACGTGTAGTCGTTCTTGCGATCCAGATAGCCAAGGTCGTTGATCTCGAACTGGCGGCCGGAAACATTCTGCGAGACGTCCCACAGCCAGCGCCGGCCGCCTTGCTTGCCCACCCACAACGAACCGCCGCCCGACGGTGTGCCCGGGTGGATGGCGATGCCGTCGGCGGACGCGCGCGGTGGGCCGTTTTCCAGCAGCGACGCCGTGGCCTGCGCCAGCGCCGCGTAGGCGCCGGTCTTTGATCGCCAGCGTCCGTCGACGCTGGCCACGTACGCGTCGCTGAGGCAGCGGCCGTTCGTCACCTCGGCCACGCCGCTGACCGGACAAAGCGCGTCGCCCGGCAGCAGCGGTTCAAAACGCTTGGTGGCGGTGGCCAGCGCGCCCAGCTCGGTTCCCGGCGCGATCAGCTGGCGGATGCGCGCAGCGCCGAACACGGTCAGCGGATCAACCAGGCGCTGGACTGGCAGCGTGATGGCAGAGGTCTGCACGTCGACGTTGTTGGCGCCCGTCACCGCCGTCAGCAAGCCCAGCGTCGTTCGCCCGCCGATGGTTCCGGTCAGCTTTGCGGCGCCGTAGATGGGCGAGGGCTCCGGGTGATCGTACAGCTTCTCGCCCGCGGCCAGCGTTGGTTCAGGCGGCTGGCGGCCGATGCGTCGGGTGTAGACCAGCGTCGACTGCACGTTCCACAGGTCGCTGCCCTCCAGAAAAAACGGGCGTTTTTCCGGGAAAAACGTCTCGAACGTCGAAAGATTCAGCACCACCGTGTCGGCCTCCACCTGGCCAAAGTCGGGAGCCACCGCCAGATCCAGCGTCAGCTCCGGCGTCACGTGGGCCTTGGCGTCCAGGCCGGCGGCAAGGCGCCAGTCCTGTCCTTGCGCGATGGTGGGGTCGGCGGCGTCCAGGCGGCGGGAGCGAAACCGTTCCAGCACGAACGGCCGCAGCTCGAACGGCCAGCCCGGCGACAGACCGGACAGTCCTTCCAGCCGTCCGAAATAGCGCACGTAGCCGGCGGCGTTGCGCGGGTAGAACGCCCAGTCGTCATACTCTTGCTTGGCGTCGATGAACCGCCGCACCTGCAGGCCGAAGTCCTGCGTCGGCAGGGCATCGAAGCGCAGCACGCGCAGCGGGATGCGAAACTCGGCCGAATATCCCTGCTTGGTGTCGGCCACCCGCGCCTCCCAGGTCTCGTCCCAGGTCGACGAATAATCGACGTCGTTGAAGTGAATGGCGTCGATCATCGACCCGGCGGCGTTGATGCCAAAATGAAAGGCGCTGACGCCGTCGCGCCGGCTGTCGATGTCCAGCCACACGCCGTCCGACGGCAACTCGCGATCGCGCCGCATCAGCCGGCGGACCACCGGCGCGTGCAGCTGCGGACAGTCGATGCCGATGTAGATGGCCTCGTCGTCGTAAAGCACGCGCACCTCGGTGCGTTCGGTGGGCGGCGCGCCTTCGTCGGGTTGGTGCTGGGTGAAGATGTCGGAGGGGATGGCCTGTCGCCAGGCCGCATCGTCCAGCTTGCCGTCGATGACGATGGGCAACCTGGTGCGCACCGCCTTGAGGTGCGGACGTGGGCCCAGCAGCGGCGGCAGGGGCGGCACCACTTGCGGCGCGACGGTGGCGCTGGCGGTGGCGACCGGCGCGGGCGGCCGCGCGGCGGTCACCGGCAGGGCCTCTGCCAGCGGCAGCAGCAAAGCGACAAAGGCGAAAGAGGACGTCACGAGCCGGGGCCGCAAGCCTAGACCGAAGCGGCGACAAAGGCGAAAGAGGGGGCGCGCCTTCACGTCGCTGTCGACGGCGCGGGCCGATGTTTGTAAAGATGGTGGTCCCATGTCGCTTGCCGGTCGCCTGGCCACTCTGGTCTCGTTCGATACCCAGAACCCGATGGGCGACGAACGTCCCCTGCTGCGCACGCTGGCCGCCGAGCTGACCGCCCTGGGCGCGTCGCTGGTGGTGACCGAGGACGTGACGCCCCGGCAAGGTTTCGTCTACGCCCGCTTCGGCGAAAGCGCGCCGCGCTTGCTGCTGAACGCCCACGTCGACACCGTGCCGGCCAACACCGGCTATTCGGCGCCGCCGCACCAGCTGGTGGAACGCGACGGCCGCCTTTACGGCCTGGGCGCCGCCGACACCAAGGGGGCCATCGCGGCGATCTTGGAAGCGCTGGCCGGCACGCGCGGCGGAAGGATCCCCTCCGAGGCGCCCAGCGTGGGCGTGCTGTTCTCCGGCGACGAAGAAAAGAGCGGCGCCTGCATGCACGCCTTTCTCGACAGTCCGCACGCGCAAGGTCTGCAACAAGCAATCGTCTGCGAACCGACCGGTTGTCGCCTGGGCTGGCGCCACCGGGGCATCGGCGCCGCTGAAGCGGTGGTCGTCGGGCCGGGCGGGCATTCGTCGTTGGTCGACAAGCTGGTGAACCCGATGGCGGTGCTGGCGCGCGCGGCGGTGGCCCTGGATGACCTGGGCATCGCTTATCGCGGACGCGGGCCGGAGGGATTTCCCGGGATTTGCATGAACGTGGCCGGACTGTCCGGCGGCATTGCTTTCAACGTGGTGCCCACGCGCGCGGCGCTGACGTTCTCGGTGCGGCCGCCGCCTGGCACGGCGGTGGCCGGCGTGCTGGCGGAAGCCGAGGCGTGCGTGCGCCAGGCCGCCGCCCCGCACGCCATCGAGTGGACGGTGGTGTCGGATCGGCCGCCATTTCAGACCCAGGCGCTGGAGATCTTCGGGCGTCGGCTGGGGGCGCGCGTGCGCAACCCTATCGACCTTGGCTTCTGGACCGAGGCGGCGCTGCTCAGCCAGCGCGGCATCGACGCGGTGGTCTTCGGTCCGGGCGACATCGCCCAGGCCCACGCCGCCGACGAGTTCGTCACCCTGGCCGATCTCGAGACCGCCCGCGCCGCGTTCGTCGACGTGCTGTCGTGATGGAGCCGGAGATCATTCAACGCTTCTTGGAAAGCGTTGGAAACAAGGCGGACGTCGATCTCTATCTGAAGCTGTTCCGCGCCCAGAAAAAGGAAAGCTTCGCCATCATCGCCGCCGGCGATCAGATCGTGAAGCACGCGCTGGATCCGGTGCACTTCGACCTGCGCATCCTGGCCGGGCTTGGTCTTTCGCCGGTGGTGCTGCTGGGTCTGTACGAAGGGCGCGAGGCCGACAGGCAAGCGGTGCGGGTCAAAGATTGGCTGGTCGAGGACGCCGTCCCGGCTCAGATCGTGTCCTGCGGACCTGACGTTAACGGCGCCGCGCTGGGGGCCATCCGCGGCGCCATCCAGGCGGGGGAGATCCCGCTTGTGTCATTGGAAGCGGCCAAGGACGTCACCCCCGAGGGCCGCTTTCGCTTGCTGGCCACCATGGCGGAGGCGCTGGAGACTCGCAAGCTCATCTACCTCAGCCGGCGATCGGGACTGGAACAGCAGAACGGCAAGCCGCTGTCGATGGTGAATCTGACCATCGACTACGAACCGCTGTTGATCAGCGGCGTGCTGTCGCGGCGGCAGGCCTCGCTGCTGCGTCAGGTGAAGCAGCTTTTGGAACATGTTCCGCACCGCATGAGCGTGGCGGTGGTGAACCCGCTGCATCTGCTGCGCGAGCTTTTCACCGTCAACGGCGCCGGCACGCTGATCCGCCGCGGCACGCGCATCGATCGCTATCCCGATCTCGATCGGCTGGATCATGGGCGGCTGCTGGCGCTGTTCGAATCGGCCTTCGGGAAGAAGCTTCGTGAAGGGTTCCTGATCGAAACGGTGGATCGAGTCTACGTCGAGGAGGCCTATCACGGCGCTGCTCTGGTGCGCGCCACGCCGGTCGGCGTCTACCTGACCAAGTTCGCCGTCGACCGCCCGGCGCAAGGCGAAGGCATCGGCACCGAGCTGTGGTCAGCGATCACCCGTGACTATCCGTCGTTCTTCTGGCGCGCCCGGCCGACCAACAGCATCGGTCCTTGGTACGTCAAGCAGTGCGACGGGATGATTCGCTTTCCCGACTGGCATGTCTTCTGGCGTGGACTGTCAATCGAGCAGATTGAACCAGCGGTTCGTTATGCGTTGTCGGCGCCGGTTGATTTTCTCCCGGCTTTACCAGTTGGTTCTTGACCGCGTCCGCGCGATCGGGCGAATACTGTAAAGCCGTTTTCGATTTGGGGGCGATCGCGGCACAGGGAAATCATGATTCCTGCCGATCGCTCATCACCGACGATTGTTGTCGCGCCTTCCGTGCCCGGCTTCAAACGCCTCTTGTGGCGAGCGATGCTGCTGCCGCTGTTGACGTTGGGGATCCTGGCCGCTGTTCTTCTGTGGCAAGTCAACGAGCTCATCGCCACGACCGACTGGGTTGATCACACCGACCAGGTGATCTCGCAGATTGAGCTGGTGGACAAGCTGATGCTGGAGATGCGCGCCGGCATCCACGGGTTCATCCTCACCGGCGACCCCAGCTTCCGCGATTCCTTCGACCACGCCCGCGTGCAGCTGGAAGCGGAGATGGTGCGGCTGTCCGGTCAGATCGGCGACAACCGGGTACAGGCCACGGCGGTGGCCGAGTTGACTGGCGCGGTGGCCGACTGGCGGGCGTCCGCTCAGCAGATCACCGCCGCCCAGCCGGGCAGTCGCCCCGACACCGAGCTGATCGCGCTGGTGCGCACGTCGCGCGATCAACTGAACGGCCTGCGCGCCCGACTGGCGACGTTGGTGCAACGCGAGGAGGCCCTGCGCAAGACCCGCGCCGCCGCCAGCCAACAGCGAGCGGCGTGGGTCTATCGCACCGGCTTTTTTCTGCTGGTGCTGGGCGGCGGCTTGCTGGCGTTGCAGGGCCGGCGCCAGCTGATGGCTCTGTCGCAGCTGTTTTCGCGCCAAAATCATCATCTGCGCGAGCAGGCGCAGTCCCTGGTGCGCAGCGAGCGGAACCTGGGCACCACGCTGGACAGCATCGGCGACGCGGTCATCGTCACCGACGCCCGCGCCCGGGTGACGCGTCTCAACCCGGTGGCCGAAGCGCTGACCGGCTGGCGCAGCAGCGAGGCCCACGGCCGCGCGTTGGACGAGGTCTTCCGCATCATCAACGAAGAGACGCGCCAATCGGTGGAAAGCCCGTCGGTGCGCGTGCTGCGCGAAGGGATCGTCGTGGGCCTGGCCAACCACACGGCGCTGGTTTCCAAGACCGGCGCGGAATTTCCCATCGCCGACAGCGGGGCGCCCATCCGCGACGACGCCGGCAACGTCATCGGCGTGGTCCTGGTGTTCCGCGACCAGAGCGCGGACCGCCAGAAAGAAGAGAAAGTGCGGGCCACCGCCCGTCGCTTTCGGGCCCTGGTGCAGTACAGCGCCGACGTGGTGATGCTGCAGGAAGCGGATCGCACCATCAACTACGTCAGCGCTTCGTGCGATTCGGTGCTGGGCCACAGCAGCGCCGACCTGGTCGGGCAGACGCCGCAGACGCTGGTTCACCCCGACGATCGCCCGACGCTGGAGGCGCTGTTCGCCCGCCTGATGGAGACGCCGGGCCAGGCGCTGGCGGCGCAGTTTCGCATGCGGCATCGGGACGGCAGCTGGCGCTGGATGGAAGGCCACGCCGTCAATTTGATTGGCGACCGCGACGTCAGAGGCATCGTCACCAACATCCGCGACGTCACGCAACGGCGAGGCCTGGAAGATCAGCTGCTGCAGGTGCAGAAGACCGAAGCCATCGGTCGGCTGGCCGGCGGCATCGCCCACGACTTCAACAATCTTCTCACCATCGTCATCGGCAACTGCCACGTGGTGCTGAGCGATCCGGCCTTTGCGAATTTCCCGCGCCAGGAGCTCGAAGAGATCAAAGACGCCGGCGAGCGGGCGGCGGCGCTGACCCGCCAGCTCCTGGCCTTCGGTCGCCGCCAGGTGCTGATGCCCGAGCTTCGTCCGGTCAACGGCCTGGTCGGCGAGGTGGAAAAACTGCTGCGCCGGGTGCTGGGGGAGCAGATCGAACTTTCCGTGCGCCTGGGCGTCGACGCCGGCACGATCAAGGTCGACCCCGGCCAGTTCGAGCAGGTGCTGCTGAACCTGACCATCAACGCCCGGGACGCCATGCCACACGGCGGGCGCCTGACCATCGAGACGCAAGTGGTGGAGCTCGACGACGAATACGCGCGCCAGCACCCCGGTGTCACGCCCGGGCCGTATGTGATGGTGGCTGTCTCCGACACCGGCACCGGGATGGATCTGGATGTGCAGCAGCACGTCTTCGAACCGTTCTTCACCACGAAAGAGAAAGGCAAGGGCAGCGGCCTCGGCCTGGCCACGGTGTATGGCATCGTTCGCCAGACGCGCGGACACGTCTCGTTTTACAGCGCCGTCGACCACGGAACGGTGTTCAAGGTGTATTTCCCGCGCGCCTATCAGGCCAGCGTCAGCCTACCGGCGCCGCGCCAGTCAACAGCGCCGCCGCCCGGCGGCCGCGAGACCATCCTGGTCATCGAAGATGACACTTCGCTGCGCCGATTCACTTGCCGCATCTTGCGCGACCTCGGCTACACCGTGGTCGAGGCGACGCGCGGCGAGGAAGCGCTGACCTTCCTCGGCAATACCGCCGAGCGCGTCGACCTGGTGCTGACCGACGTGATCATGCCCGGCGTGACCGGGCGCGCGCTGGAGCAGCGGCTTTTGTCGGCCGCGCCTCATCTGAAGATCGTCTTCACCTCGGGCTACACCGACGATGCCATCGTTCATCACGGCGTGCTGGACGAGGGGACCTACTTCATTCAAAAGCCGTTCACCCCCGCCGTCCTCGGCGCGAAGATCCGCGCCGTGCTGGACGGCACCGCCGATGAGCCGCAGGTTGAACGGCGAACGCCGCCCGGACAGATGGGCTCGGTCTAAGGGCTCGTCCCAGGAACCCAGTCCCTGCGATGAGGTCCTAAGCGGTCTGATCTTGGCGGCTCAGCTTTGGCTTTTCTTCAGCCGCGCCGCCAGCGCGCGCATGGTCGCCTGCGTCTCGCTGGAAAACCAGATGTCGACGATGGCGTCGTAGTCGCGGTCGTTCATGTCGTCGAAGACCGAGGCGATCTCGCGCCGCGCTTGCCGGCGGGTGGCGTTCATGGCGGCGCGCGGGCGGGACAGCAATTCGCTGGCCCAGGCCACCGCGCGCGGCACCACCGCTTCCACCGGCGCCAGCTCGTCGACCAGGCCGCAGCGAAGCGCTTCCGCCGGTCCGATCAGCAAGCCGCCCACCGCCAGCCGTTCGGACTGGCGCGCGCCCACCAAATACGTCAGCGCCCGCAACAGCGGCGCCGGCACCGGCAAGCCGACCTGCACTTCGTTGAGGCCCATGACGAACGGTCCGTCGGCCAGCACCCGGTAATCGGTGAACAGTGCCAGCACCGTGCCGCCCGCCGGGCTGTGGCCGGTCAGCGCCGCCACCGTCGGGATCGGCGACGCCGCCAGGTCGCGCATCAATCCGAAGAACGTCTTCCAGGTCTCGCGGATCTCGTCTCGCCCCAGGGTCAGCAGGAATGGCACGTCCAGCCCGCCGGAGAAACGCCCGGCCGCCCCCGACAGCACCACCGCCTCGCGTCCGGCGGCGCGCGCCCCCGCCAGGCCGGCGCGCAACGCCGCCAGCAGCAGCGGATCCAGCGCGTTGACGGGCGGGCGGCAAAGGCGCAGCTCGCGAACCGCGCCGTGATCGATCGTCTCAAGCATGAAAGTCAGCTCCGTTCAGGTGAGGTCGTTCGAAAAAAATCCGTGGCTCAGGCGAGCGGCTCGTCGCACTCCGTGCGGACGATGTCTTCCAGCAGCTCGCGACGGGCGATCAGCGTGGCCTTGCCGTCGTCCCAGAACACCTGCGGCACGCGCCCCTGCGACACATAGTTCGAGCTCATGGCCGCGCCGTAGGCGCCCGCGTCGTGTAGCACCAGCAGATCGCCGACGTCGGGCCGGCCAAGGGCCCGCGGCACCAGCAGCTCTTGATCGTCGCGCGTGAACACGTCGCCGCTTTCGCACAGCGGGCCGGCCACCACGAACGGCTCGGCGGCGCGCGTGGCGCCCGCTCCGACGATCGAGATGTGGTGATACGACCCGTACATCGCCGGGCGAATGAGATCGGCAAAGCCGGCGTCGACCATGATGAAGCGGTGGCCGGGACCCTTGCTGTTGGTCTCGGTCTGCTTGAGGTCCTTGACCCGCGCGACCAGCAAGCCCATGCCGGCGACGGGAAAGCGCCCGGGTTCGATCTCCACGCGGATCGGCCGGCCGGCGATCCCCGACAGGTGCTTGGCCGCCTCGATCAGCACCGGGCGATACCAGGCGAGATCGTACGGCGGGCTGTCGGGACGATACGGATGCGGGATGCCGCCGCCAAAATTCACCGCCTCGACGTCGGGAAAATCGGGAAGCAGGCCCGCGTAGACCTCGGTCAGCCGGCGCATGTTCTGATCAAATTCGCGGATCTGCGGCCCGGTGCCGATGTGTGCGTGCAAGGCGACGATGGGTAGGCGCGCGTCGGCCGCCTGCGCGCGCGCGTCGGCCAGCCCTTCGTACCAGATGCCGTGCTTTGAAGACGGCCCGCCGGTGTCGCACGACTGGACATGTCCGTGACCGAACCCGGGGTTGAGGCGCATGGCGATCGGTCCGTGGTAACCGGCGCCGCGCAATTCGGCGATCATTCCCGGCGAACCGACGTTCGGCAGGACGTTGTGTTCCAGCACCGCGGTCAGCGCGTTGTCGCGAAAAACGTCCGCCGTCCACATGATCACCGGCGGCCTGGACCCGGTGACGAAGCCGGCGCGCCGGGCCCGCAACACTTCGTTGCCGCTGACCGCGTCGATCCACAAACCGGCGGCCCGCACTTCGGCCAGCACCTTCCACGATGAGTTGGCCTTCATCGCGTACCGCGCCTGCAGCGAAGGTCCGTCGGTCAGCGCGCGCAGCTCGCCGAGGCGCGTCCGCAGGATGGCGGCGTCGTACAGATAAAACGGCGTGCCGATTTGATCGGCCAGGCGCGCCAGCGGGTACCGGGTCAGATCTGGCAAAGGCATTGCGGCGACTATATCAACGAACGTCCGCGCCACCCCGCCCCCAATCGATTGCGGGGCTGGCCGCGCGCGACGCCTTCGCGCAAGGGACCGGCCAGTCGTTCGCCGAGCCGCCGCCGCCGCCGGCGCCGCGACTGACCAAGCCGGCGGTCCTGCTGACGCCACCCCAGCCGGTGTACCCGCCGCAGGCGCTGGCCGAAAAGGTGTCCCCGACGTGACCCGGCAGATCGAAATCGACGCCGACGGCCAGGTGACCGCCGCGGTGGTCACCGCCCCCGGGTCGCCCGAAGGGTGTATGGTGAAGCGACGGGGGACAAAGACATGACGAGATCCTTTGCCAGGGTGCTCATCATCTTCGCCGCACAGTTGTTCATCGTCGGCGCAGGCGGTGGTCAAATCGCGGCAGCCAAACCCGCCAAGCAAAAGCAGGGCGACGCGAACGCCGGCGCGTCGGGCAATCCGGTGAACGCCTGTGGTTGCTACAGCACCGGGCAAGGCGCCTGCTTCTGCGCCAAGAAAGGCAAGTGCGGCTGTCCCGGCGAGTGTGAGCCGAAAGGCTGCGAAGAAAAGCGCGAGAAAGAACTGGAGCGCGAGATGGCCGCCGAAACCAAGAAGGCGGCCGAGGCGGATCGGAAACAGCGCAAGGCCTCAGCCGACGCCGAGAGAGCCAGGAACAAGGCCGACGACGAGCCGGCCACCAAGCCGTCGGCGAACAAACCCTAGCGAGAGTTTGTTTCCTGGCGGTGCCGGCGGCGGCCGAGAGAGCTGGTCGATTTCGCCGACGGCGACTCGGCGCTGGCGACGACGGGCGGGATGCTGAAATTGCAGCGCAAGAAATGGCCGGGCAGGGTGGCGGACATGTGCCACTTCTGAATGGTGTGCACGATGCAGTCACCGCGTCCTTCGTCCAGCGGCGAGGCGCCCGACAAGCCCACCGACCCGACCAGACCGTTCGGCTCGATATAAAAGATCGCCGCCACCGGCGCGGTCGCCGGCGATCCGCAACCGGCCAACTGGTGCCTCTGTCTCGACAGATCGTGTTCGACCTTCAGGCCGTCCAGGTTCAACACCGGCGCCTGTCCCGACGCACGAAATTCGATCGGGTAATCGAACGAAGTGGCCTTGTGGCCCTCCGGCGGCTTGAAGGCGATGTCGCGGCCGACGTGGACCAGGCAGCGCTCGACGCTGTAGTTCCCCAGATCCGACTCGGCCACCAGGACGTCGTCCGGTTTTCCCGTCGGCCCGACCAGAAACCGCAGCAGCACCCGGCCGCCGGCATAGCGCTGGGCGCGGCCGGCGTGTCTGTAACATCCTCGTAAATTCTCGAAGTGGTCGGCGATGGTCTCCTCGACGTCCGCGGTTTGCAGCACACCGAGCTCGCTGTCGACCTTGATCTCCGTCCCCGGCGACGAATCGTTCGGCCCCTGGCCAGGCTTCCCGGCGCGATGTCCGCGGCTCGCCAGCGCCTGGTCATCATCTTTTTTCTGCGCGTGCCCGCACCCGACGACCATCCCCGCCAACAAAACAGCCGTGGCCTTCTTCATCACAACAACCTCTCGCTACAAGTGCCGGTCGGTCTCCAAATCTTCTATCGCAACCCGTCGTCCAGATTTCCGTTGGCGAAAGCCCACTATTCCAGTCGGGAGGCGAGCTCTGCGCGGCCGGCTCGCCTTCCGGAGACGGGGTGGGCCGGCAGAAGGTTCCAGCCCTACGCCCCCTAGTAGGCGGGTTCGAACCGGTACTCGTATTGCATCGATCCGCGGTTCGGCAAGGTCGGGTAGTCGAACTCTTTTAGCTTTTCCACCAGGCAGCTGCCCACCTCTGGGTTGTTCAAGGTGCCACCCACCACCCTGACGTCGGCGGCGCGACCGTTCGGGTCCAGCGTCAGCATCACAAAGACCGAGCCCTTGAAGGCGCGATCGTGCTTGTCGTTCAAAACGTCCTGGTAACATTTCAGCGTCGAGGTGTCTCGCTGCTGCAGCAACAGCTGAATCTCCGCTTGTTTATCAGGCGGAATCCCACCGATCGGCGGCGCCGGCTCGTCGCTTTTGAGCACCGTGACCCGCCGTTCGCCACTCTGGGTCTCCGCGCAGCCCGCGCCCGCCGCCGAACCCAGGCCGAAAACCAGCAGGACGTAAAACAGATTGCTAACCAGGGTGGCGCGTCGCATGGAACCTCCGTTGCGGAGTTGTCGAAGACCTGCCGGCGAAACTTAGCGTCAGATTCAGTCCTTCAGCAAGGCTGACGCGATGACCAGCCGCTGAATCTCGCTGGTGCCCTCATAAATCTCGGTGATCTTCGCGTCGCGAAAATGCCGCTCGACGGGAAAATCGGTCAGGTAACCATACCCGCCGAAGATCTGCACCGCTTCCTTGGCGGCGCGGTTGGCAGCTTCCGAAGCGAACAGTTTGGCCATCGCTGCTTCGCTGGTGTACCGGGCGCCGCTGTCTTTTTTCACCGCCGCGCGCCAGACCAGCAAGCGGGCGGCGTCGATCTCCGTGCACATATCGGCCAGCTTGAACTGAATGGCCTGGTGCTCGGCGATCGGCTGCCCGAAGGTCTTGCGCTCGAGGGCGTACTTGGTGGCGTCTTCAAACGCGGCGCGCGCGATGCCCACCGCCTGCGCGGCGATGCCGATGCGTCCGCCGTCCAGCGTGGACATCGCCACCTTGAAGCCCTCGCCCGGCTTGCCCAGCATTGAATCGGTGTCGACGGCGCAGTCGGTGAAAAAGATCTGCGACGACGGCGCGCCCCGGATGCCCAGCTTGTCGTCGGTGGCGCCGATCTTCAGGCCAGGCGCGTTCGTCGGCACCACGAACGCCGAGATGCCGTGGGCGCGCTTGCCCGGTTCGGTGGTGGCGAACAACAGGACCACGTCGGCCACCGGCCCGTTGGTGATGAAGTTCTTGGTGCCGTTGATGATGAAGCCGGCTCCGCTGCGCACGGCGATGGTTCGTTGCGCCGACGCGTCCGAGCCGGCCTCCGGTTCGGACAGCGCGAAACATCCCAGCGTCTTGCCGCTGGCCAACCCGGGCAGCCAGCGCTGTTTTTGGGCGTCGGTGCCGTAGCGCAAGATCGGATCACACACCAGCGAGTTCAGCACCGACATGATCACGCCCGTCGACGCACAGGCGCGCGAGATCTCTTCCAGGGCCAGCGCGTAACTGACGGTGTCCATCCCGGCGCCGCCCCAGGACTCCGGAACCGCCACGCCCATCAATCCCAGCTCGCCCATCTTGGCGACCAGCTCTTTCGGAAAGCGATGCTGCTTATCGATGGCCGCCGCCGCGGGCAAGACTTCTTGCGTGGCGAAGGCGCGCGCGGTGTCGCGTATCAGTTTCTGTTCGGGGGTGAGATCCAGATCCATGGGTCGCCTATCTTATGTCAGGTCGGCGCGCTGCCAGCCGGCGGGTAGTTGTAAAAACCGCGCCCGGTCTTGCGCCCCAGCCAGCCGGCGGCGACGTATTGCCGCAGCAACGGACACGGCCGGTACTTCGGATCGCCGAGATCGCGGTGCAACACTTCCAGGATGGCCAGCGTGGTGTCGAGGCCAATCAAATCCATCAACGCGCACGGCCCCATCGGGTGGTTGAGACCCAGCGTGATGGCCACGTCGATGTCTTTCTCGACGGCGATCCCTTCGTAAAGGGCAAAACACGCCTCGTTCAACATCGGCATCAGGATGCGGTTGACGATGAACCCCGGGATGTCGCGCGAGCTGACCACCGTCTTGCCCAGATGTTCAGCCAGGGCGCGGGTGGTTTCGTAGGTGGCGTCCGACGTCGGCAGGCCGCGGATTATCTCCACCAGCTTCATCAGCGGCGGCGGATTCATGAAGTGCATCCCGATCACCCGGTCGGGTCGGGTCACCGCCGCGCCGATGCCGGTGATGCTGATCGATGAGGTGTTCGTGGCCAGGATGACGCCGGCCCGGCAGCTTTGATCGAGGGCGGCGAAGATCTCGCGCTTGGTGTCGGGGCGTTCGGTGGCGGCTTCCACAACGAAGTCGACCGCCTCCAGATCGCCGCCATAAAGATCGGCCGGCTGGATGCGCGACATGATCTGGTCGCGCTCCTCCGGGGTCAGCTTTTTCTTCTCGACCAGCTTGGCCAGCTGGGTGGCCACCGTGCTGCGGCCTTTGTCGGCGATGCCGCGGGTGCTGTCAATCAGCGTGACGCCCAGGCCGTGCGCCGCCGCCACGTGGGCGATGCCGCGGCCCATCTGCCCGGCGCCAACGACGCCCAGGTGTTCGATCATCACGTCGGCACCGTCACAGCCGCTCGATGGCCACGGCGATCCCTTCGCCGCCGCCGATGCACAGCGAGGCGACCCCGCGCTTCTTGCCCGCCGCGGTCAGCGCCGCCAGCAACGTCACCAGCACCCGCGCGCCGCTGGCGCCGATGGGATGGCCCAGCGCCACGGCGCCACCCCACACGTTCACCCGCGCCGGGTCCAGTCCCAGCATGCGGTTGTTGATCACCGAGACCACGGCGAACGCTTCATTGATTTCCCAAAGATCCACTTCGGCCGTCTTCCAGCCAATTTTTTTCAGCAGCTTGTCGATGGCGCCGGCGGGCGCGGTGGTGAACCATTCGGGCGCCTGGGCGTGGCCGGCCGAGCCGACGATGCGGCAGAGCGGCTTCCAGCCGTTGCTCTTGGCCAGCTCGGCGCTGGTCAGCACCAGGGCCGCGGCGCCGTCGTTGATCGACGAGGCGTTGCCGGCGGTGATGGTTCCGTCTTTTTGAAACGCCGGCCGCAGACTGGGCAGCTTTTCGATGTCGCCGCGCTTGGGTTCTTCGTCCTCGCTGACGATCTTGGGCGGGCCTTTGCGTTGGGCGACCTCGACCGGCGCGATCTCGCCACGAAAGCTTCCCTCCGCCTGCGCGCGCAGAGCCCGGCGATAGGATTCGGCGGCAAAATCGTCCTGGTCCTTGCGCGAGACCCCTTTTTCCTTCGCGCACAGCTCGCCACAGTCGCCCATGTGGACGTTGCCGTAGGCGTCCCACAGACCGTCCTGAATCAGCGAATCGATCACCTGCGCGTGGCCCAAGCGCAGTCCCTCGCGCGCCTTGGGCAAAAGGTAGGGCGCATTCGACATCGACTCCATGCCGCCCGCCACCACCACCTCGTGTTCGCCGGTGGCGATGGCGTTCGCACCCAGAACGACAGCCTTCAAACCCGACCCGCAAACTTTGTTGACGGTGACCGCGCCGACCGATGGGGGAACGCCGGCGGCGATCGACGCCTGGCGCGCCGGTGCCTGACCGATGCCGGCGGGCAAAACACAGCCCATGTAGACCTCGCCCACGCTGGCGGGCGGGACGCCAGCCCGTTCCAACGCCGCCTTGATGGCCACAGCGCCCAGTCGTGGCGCCGATACACTGGCCAGTTCGCCCTGGAACGACCCAATCGGGGTCCGCGCCCCGCTGACGATCACCACGTCTTTCATGGCGAAAATCATAGCGCGTTCGCGGCAACCCGTCGCCGGCGAGAATGTAGACTTTTATCTTACATATGCAACGATAGCCTTCATGTCGTTATTGCTGCCGGGTGAGAGACGATCGATTTCGGTCTGGGAAACGGCGCTGGCGGTCGGATTGGTGCTGGGGCTCTGCGCGTTCGGTTGCGCCACGCCGGGGCACGGGCGTCACGCGCGCCCGACGGTCCTCGAAGCCGCACGCCGCGAGGCCCACGCGCTGGAACAACACGCCCCCCAGCCGGGCGGCGACGAGAGCGCGATCCTGGTCGCCCGCGCCCTGCGCGACACCGGCCTGCGCTTCGGGACCGATGGCAGCGCGCGCGCCCTGTGGGGTTATTTGCGAACCAGTCACCAGGTGGTCGCCGCCAGCCGCGCGCGCCCGGGCGACGTCGTCTTCTTCGACACCGTCGGCAGCGCCGAACGCCCACCCGAATGCGCTGACCACGCCGGCATCGTCACCGACGTCGACGCCGCCGGGCGTATCGCTTTTCTGGAGATGCGCGACGGCCACATGCGCACAAGCTATGCCCACCCCGGGATGCCGCTGGTGCGTCGCGACGCCAGCGACCACGTGTTGAACTCGTTCATGCGACCGAAGAAGATCGACGACCCGCCGGATCGCCGCTATTTCGCCGGCCAGATGCTGTGCGCGGTGGCTCGGGTCTCGCGTCTGTGAGGCCGCGGCCGCGCAAACCTTGTTGCGTACAACTGACAACTAGATTGCCGTTTGTTCAACCGCCGGC
Organism: Polyangia bacterium; assembly: GCA_036268875.1. Lineage (GTDB taxonomy): Bacteria > Myxococcota_A > Polyangia > Fen-1088 > Fen-1088 > DATKEU01. The sequence continues at coordinate 60,075 of DATATI010000014.1, forward strand.
CCGGCTTTGCAAGGGCTTGCGCTGGAACGGGCCTTGCGTTGGCCCATGACTGCACGATTGCAGGGAGAACGGAATCTCACCTATACTCAGCCGGTTTCCCCGGCACTCCCCAATCTGGTTCGACGAACGTTTCCCAGGAGGATCCCCATGACCGGTCTTTTGCCGCTGCGTTGGCGCCACGTTCGATGGGTTCTGGCCGCCGCGGCGCTGCCCGTTATCTGGGCCTGCACTTCGCCCCCGCTGTCGCCGCCAAACCCGGCGCCGGAGCGGACGCAAAACCAGGTGTTTCAGGCGGCGGTGAATCGCGACATCGACATCGTGTTCATGATCGATAACTCGCTGTCCATGATGCCCCTTCAGGACAAGCTGGCGGCCAACTTTCCGATCTTCATGAACACGCTTTCGAGCCTCCCCGGAGGGCTGCCAAACGTGAATATCGGGGTCGTTTCGTCCAGCCTGGGCGCGGGGCCAATGGCGAATGTCGCTAATTGCCCGCTCGGAGGCGATCAAGGCCAATTTCAAAGCGCGCCTCAGGGCAACTGCATGACCGGGTTGGCCGCTGGCCAGCATTTTCTGTCTTCCATCGGCGGGATGAAAAACTTTACCGGCGACATCGCCACGGCGTTCTCGTGTATGGCCAAATTGGGCGATCAGGGATGCGGCTTCGAACACCAGTTTGCTTCCGTTTTGCAAGCGCTTGAACCTGGGCCCAATTTCCCCGCGACCAACGCCGACTTTCTTCGTCCCAATGCGTTCCTTTCGATCATTTTGATCACCAATGAAGATGACTGCTCGGCGCCGCCGGACACTGACCTTTTTGTGCCCACCGGCTCAGCAACTGACCCAATGGGTTTGATGTCGCAGCTCGGCCCGCAGGCTTCGTATCGCTGCAACGAATTTGGTCACCTCTGCAATGGACAGAAGCCGCCACGCACCCCGGCCGTGCAGACCAACTGCACGTCTGCCGAGGACGGTCGGTTGCTGAAGGTGGCGGATGTTGTCGCGCGAACCAAGGCCCTGAAGAACAACGATATGAGCAAGATTATTGTTGCCGCCGTTACGGGAGCACCAACTCCGTATGAGGTGATCATTCCCGACAATTCTGACCCCAGCTACACGGCGGGGATTCCGAATATCAAGCATTCGTGTGTCGCCAAAGACGGCACCTACGCCGACCCATCCGTTCGAATCAAGCAATGGGTGGACGCTTTTAAGGGCACCTTCGTTTCCATCTGCGACGACACGTTCGAGCCGGCCCTCAAGCAAATCGCCGACGCCATCGGACAGGCCATCGGCCCGCAATGTGTGACCGGCCAACTGGTCGATTCCGATCTCACCACCGCCGGCGTTCAACCGGACTGCACCGTCACTGACGTGACCACCAACGCCCAGGGCGCCGAGGTCCAGACGGCGGTGGCTAACTGCGCAAAAAATGGAGGCACCATGCCCTGCTGGGATGCCGTCCCGAACGACACGAGCTGCCCTGGCAAGACACTGATTGACGTCAAGCGCGCGGACAAGCCATCGAACCTGAAAACCGACGTGGCGTGCGCCGTCTGCATCGATGGCGTGACGAACCCAGGCTGCAAGTAACAGCATTGTTGGCGGGCTGATCTGGCGATCGACTGGCGATCACTGAATCTGCGCCGTCGCTTTCAGTCCGGCGCGGGGGACAAGGCGCCGCTGTCAATCGCCGGCGATGGGCGAGGCGTGCTGTGCCTGCACGGGATTACTGGCACGCCGTACGAAGTCCGTCCGATCGCCGAGGCGGTGGCCCGCGCCGGCTGCAGCGTCGAATCGCCGATGCTGGCCGGCCACGGCCAGACCCTGCGCGCGCTGGCCGCCACGCAATGGCCCGATTGGCTGCACACCGCCGAGGACAGCATGAACGCGCTCTCGGCGCGCGTCGGCGAGCGGCCAATCGCCGTGGTCGGCTTCTCGATGGGTGGACTTCTGGCCTTGCGCCTGGCCCGGCTTTATCCCGAGCGCATCGCCGCTCTGGTGATCATCGCTGCGCCGCTGCGCCTGCGATCATTCCAGGTGCGTGGCGTGCGCGCGCTGTCGCGGTTGCCGGTGAATTTTCGCCGGCTGCCGTTCGCGGCGGTGCCCAAGCTGAACGGCTCCGACGTGTCGGATCCGGTGGTGCGCTATGAAAACCCCGGCCTGCGCGCCTTCCCGATCTCGGCGGTGAGCAGCCTGCTCGATCTGATGGACACCGTGCGCGCCGACCTGCCTTTCATCAAGACGCCGACGCTGGTGGTACACGGCCGCAACGACCACACGGTGCCGATGGACGATTCGCTGGAGCTGACCGGGAGCTTGGGCTCGGACGTGATCGAACGGTTGTGGCTGGATCGCTCGTTCCACATCGTCACCATGGACGTCGAGCGCCCGCTGGTGGTCGAGACGGTGACGAAGTTTCTGCTTCGGCACGCCGGCTGGCCCGAAGCACGATAACCGGTCCCGGCGCCACCGGGCCCAGCAGTGGTAGGCTGCGCGCCGCATGGCCATGAGCGATCAAAAGGACCTGGTGCTGGCCATTGATCAAGGCACCACCGGCACCACCGTGCTGGTCGTCGATCAGCGGATGACCGTGCGCGGGCGCGGCTATCGCGAGTTCGCCCAGATCTACCCGCGCCCCGGCGAGGTCGAACACGACCCGGAGGCCATCTGGGCGTCGGTGGGCGGCGCCATGGAAGATGCCCTGCGCGACGTCAACCCCACCCGCATCGCCGCCCTGGGCATCACCAACCAGCGCGAGACCACGATCTTGTGGGAGCGCGAGGGCGGCCGGCCGGTGGGCAACGCCATCGTCTGGCAAGACCGGCGCACCGCCGACGCCTGCGCGGCGCTGAAGGCCGCCGGTCACGAGGCGCTGGTGCGCGAACGCACCGGCCTGGTCCTGGACCCGTACTTCTCGGCCACCAAGATTCGCTGGCTGCTGGACAACGTCGCCGGCCTGCGCGGCCGCGCCGAGGATGGCACGCTCGCCTTCGGGACGGTTGACAGTTTTCTCATCTGGCGGTTGTCGGGCGGGCGGGTCCACGCCACCGACGTGACGAACGCGTCGCGCACGCTGTTGCTGGATCTGCACAGCCGGCGATTCTCCGACGACCTGTGCCAGCTGTTCGGCGTGCCGCGCGCGCTGCTGCCCGAGGTGCGCAGCTCGGCCGGGCTCATCGCCGTCACGCGCGGCGTGCCCGGGTTGCCCGACGGAATTCCCATCGCCGGGGTGGCCGGCGACCAGCAGGCGGCGCTTTACGGCCAGGACTGCACCATGGCCGGCGACGCCAAGTGCACGTTCGGCACCGGCGCCTTTTTGTTGATGAACGTGGGGCCCGCGCCGATCGTGTCGCGTAACGGCCTGCTGGGCACAGTGGCCTGGACCCTGGACGCCGGCGCCACGGAAAGCGGTCAACCGGAGACGGCCTACGCGCTGGAAGGCAGCGCCTTCGTGGCCGGCGCGCTGGTGCAGTGGCTGCGCGACGGCCTGGGCATCATCGCCAAGGCCGCCGACGTCGAGGCCGCCGCGCGCAGCGTCCCCGATGCCGGCGGCGTCACCATCGTGCCGGCGCTGGCCGGGCTGGGAGCGCCGCACTGGCGGCCCGAGGCGCGGGGCCTCATCACCGGCCTCACCCGCGGCACCACCAAGGCCCACCTTTGCCGGGCGGCGCTGGAGGCCATCGCCCTGCAGAACGTCGACCTGGTGCGGGCGATGGAAGCCGACGCCGGCCGCAGCGTCAACAACCTGCGCGTCGACGGCGGCGCCTCGGCCAACAATCTTCTGCTGCAGCTGCAGGCCGACCTTCTGGGCGTGCAAATCTTCCGCCCGGAGATGGTCGAGGCCACCGCCCTCGGTGCCGCCAAGCTGGCCGCTCGCGGAATCGGCCTACCCGGTCCCGAATCGGCGGCAGAAACCACGCGCATGGACATCTTCAACGCCAACATGCGTGCCCCGGATCGCGAATTGATGCTGACCCGCTGGCACGCCGCCGTCTCGCGCGCGTAGAGACGCGCTAATTTTCTTGATTAGAGAAGGCGGTTCTTGCGACCCTTTGCGCGCATGCCTACGCCCCCGGCCACGCTGCGGCCACCGTTGACCGCTTGTGGCTTTTCTCACCCGGGCTGCGTGCGCGAGGAGAACGAGGACGCCTTCGGCAGCTTTGTCGAGGAGCGGCTGTTCATCGTCGCCGACGGCATGGGTGGGCACAACGCCGGCCAGGTGGCGGCGCTGATGACCGTCGATGCCATCGAGACGTTCTTTCGCAGCTACCACGCCGAGCCCCGTCAGACCTGGCCGCACCCGATCGACAAGACGCTGTCGCTGGGGGCGAACCTTTTGCGCGTGGGGGTCAAGGTCGCCAACGACAAGATCCGCGCCGCCGCGGCCGCCGATCGCACCCGCGCGCGGATGGGCTCGACGGTGGTGACGCTGGCGGTGGGCGACGCCCAGGTGACGGTGGCCCACGCCGGCGATAGCCGCGTTTATCGCCTGCGTGGAGACGAGCTCAAGCGCCTGACCCGCGATCACTCGGTGCTGGAAGAGATGATGGCCGCCCGCCCCGAAATGTCGGCCGACGAGATCGCCGCCTTTGCCCATCGCAACGTCGTCACGAAATCGCTGGGCAGCAAGGACGAGGTCGAACCGACGCTGTACGTGAACACCTTGCAGCGCGGGGATCGTTACCTGCTGTGCAGCGACGGTTTGTGGAGCGTGGTGCCCGACCCCACGATCGAGTCCATCGTGAACGCCAACGAAGACATCGAAGCGGCCTGCCAGCTTTTGATCGACGCCGCCAACGAAGCGGGCGGGCCGGACAACATCTCGGCGGTTCTGGTGCGCGTCGGTTGAACGGCGGGCGGGCGCGATGATCGGTTCCTTGTTGCGCGACAAGGACGTCGTCGCCTGCGTCGGCCCGGGCGGCGTCGGCAAGACCACCACCGCGGCGGCGCTGGCGGCGCTGGCGGCGCGGCAGGGACGGCGCACGCTGGTGTGCACCATCGATCCGGCGCCGCGCCTGGCGGACGCGCTGGGGGTGGGCCGCCTGTCGGTCGAGCCGCAGCCGGTGCCGCCCGACGCTTGCCGCACGCTGGGTATTCCCGCTGACGGGTTGCTGTGGGCGGTACGCCTGGACACCCAGCGCGCATTCGCCGCGCTAGTCGAGGAGCAGGTCAGCGATCCGGAGATGCGCCGGCGCATCTTCGCGAACGGAATTTACCGGCAGATCACCACCACGCTGTCCGGCTCACAGGAGTACGCGGCCACGCTGGCGCTCTACGATCTCGTGCGGCAAAAGAAGTTCGATCTGATCGTGCTGGATACCCCGCCGACGGCGAACGCGCTGGAATTTCTCGAGGCGCCGCGCCGGATCGCCGACGCCGTGGCCAGCCCGGCGCTGCAGTGGTTCGCCCGGCCGCTGGACCAAAGCGGGCGGTTTTCGCTGCAGCGGTTGCGGTCGGGTGGGGCGATGGTGGTGCGACGGTTGGCCAAGTTCGTCGGCAGCCAGTTTCTCGACGACGTCGGGGCTTTCCTGGTCGACTTCAATCAGGTGCTGGCCGGGTTCCAGGCGCGGGCGCAACAGATCGATCAGCTGCTGCGCGGCTCGCGGGTTTCGTTCCTGCTGGTGCTGGCGCCCGAGCGCCCGGCCATCGAAGAGGCGCTGTATTTTCATGGGCGGCTGCGCTTGGCGGGGATCGCCCTGGGCGGGTTCATCGCCAACCGGGTCCATCCGGCGCCGGGCCTCACCGACGCGGCGGAACTGGCGGCGCGCCTGCGGGCCCAGCCGGGCCTGGCCGGGTGGCCGCCCGCCGACGTCGCGCTCACCGCCCAGCGCCTGTCGGGCGAAGCAAAGAGGGCGCAGGCGTTGTGCGCGGCCGAGCACGACGAGCTTCTGCGCCTGGCCCGCGAGTCGCCCGGCATCGCCGTCACCGAGATCCCGCTTTTGGATCACGACATCGAAAACCTGGCGGAGCTGCGGCTCATCGGCGACACGTTGGCCGGCGCGGTGTTGAGCGTGGGTTAGACGGTTAGACGGTTGGCGCAGGTTGGTTGGGTGGCGTGCGCCGGCTAAGCTGTCGCGAGGGTGGGGTTTGGCCGGGCTGGGGACGGGGTTCTTACTCGCGCCTAGCCGGCGGACGCCGCAAGATCCCCACGAGCGAACGACCTCCGTGCAAACGGGGGCGACCGCCGCCGGTTTGGTGTAAATACGGGGCACCTCCTTCATGAACCGGCCCGAAGTTTCATCTCCGCTGTCGCGGCTGGTGGCCCCCGAGCGGCGCAGCGCCGCCGATGTGCTGCGCGAGATCGAGCATCACCTGCCGTCTTCGCGCGTGGTCGAGGTGTACGGCGCCGCCGGTTCGCTGGGCCCGGCAGTGGCGGCGCGGCTGGCGACGCGCGCCGGCGACAAGAACCGACCGTTGGTCTACGTCGTCGCCGACGAGGACACCGCCGAGGCGCGCGTCGACGACCTGGGATTTTTTCTGCCGTCAGGCGCCAGCACCGACGATCCGCTGGCGGCGCCGCCGGTGTTGCAGTTGCCGGCGCCCGATGCTTCGCCGTATGCCGAGATGCAACCCGACCGACGCAGCATCTTGCGTCGGATGGCCATGCTGTTTCGGCTGTCGCAAGGGTTCGCGCCGTCGGTGCTGGTGGCGTCGGCGTCGGCGCTGTTCCGGCGGGTGGTGCCACGCGTGCCTTTCGACAAGCTGTGCGACGTGATCGAAGCTGGCTCGCCGCTGGATCGCGAGGCCACGCAGGCGATGTTGATCCGGGCCGGGTTCTCCCGGTCGGCGGTGGTCGAGGACGCAGGGTCCTTCGCCGTGCGCGGCTCGGTGATCGACGTGTTCCCGCCGGTATACCGCCACCCGGTGCGCATCGAACTGTTCGGCGACGACGTCGAGTCGATCCGGCTTTACGACGCGGCCTCGCAACGGACGCTGCGACCGCTGGACGCGCTTTTCATTCACCCGGTGCGCGAGACCATCCGCACCGACGGCGCCGATCCGCGCGCCAAGCTGCTGGCGGCAGCCGACGCGGCGACATATCCGTCGTCGAAGACGCGCTTGCTGCTGGAGCAGATCGACGAGGGCGAGCTGTTCTTCGGCATCGAGGCGCTGGCCCCGGCTTTTCACGCCGGGATGGTGCCGTTTTTTGATTACCTGCCGCCGGATGCGCTGTTCGTCGTCGAGGATCCCGAGGCGGTGCGCGACGAGGCGAGGCGCCACGCCTCGAAGCTGCGCGAGAGCGCCGCCACCCGCCGCCACGAACACCGCCTGGCCTTGGACGCCAGCGAGTTCGTCATGCTGGAGGACGAAGCGCAGGCGGCGCTGGCGGCGCGCGCCTGCGTCGAGCTGCGCGCGGTGGAAATCGAAGACGGGCGCGACGACGACGACGTCTCCGTACCGCGCGTGCGCCTGGTGTGCGAGCCCAACACCACCCTGCGCGCCGAGCTGCAACGAGCGCGCGCCGACGCGCCGTCGGAGGACGACATCGGCAAGCCGCTGCGCGATCGGCTGAAGTCCTGGTTGGGCGAAGGCCAGCGCGTGCGGCTGGTGGCGCCCAATCGCACCCACGCCGATCGGTTGGCCGGTGTGCTGTCGGCGTGGGGCCTGGCGCCGCAGGTGGTGAAGACCGGCGGCGCGGATATTTTGGATCTGGTGGCGGGCGGGGCTGGTCCGGACGGAAAATTCGCCGGCACCGACGGGAGAATGTCGGGCGTTCCGCCGCTGGCCATCATGCACGGATCGCTGCAGCGCGGGTTTCGACTGCCCGCCGATCGCCTGGTGCTGGTGGCGGAGGAGGAGATCTTCGGCGCGCGCTCGCACCGCGAGGCGCGCCCGGCGGCCGGCCCCGGCCTGGGTGAGCTGGGCGAGATCGCCGAGGGCGACGCCGTCGTTCATGACGAGCACGGCGTCGGTCGTTACCGCGGCCTGAAAAAATTGCAGGTGCGCGGGGTCTTCCAGGACTTCATGCACCTGGAATACGACGGCGGCGCGGTCTACGTGCCGGTCTATCGCATTGGTCTTGTCCATCGCTATAGCGGCGGCGAAGCGGACGCCATCCGCCTGGACAAGCTGGGCGGCAAGACCTGGCTGGAGAAACGCCGGCGCGTCTCGGCCGAGGCGCGCAAGATCGCCGAGGAGCTGCTGCAGCTTTACGCCCAGCGAGCGGCGCTGTCGGGGCACGCCTTCCCCGCGCCCGACGCCGTCTTCCGCGAGTTCGAAGAGACGTTCCCCTTCGACGAGACGCCCGATCAGGCGCGGGCCATCGAGACCGTGCTGACCGACATGCAGAACGGCGTGCCGATGGATCGGCTGATCTGCGGCGACGTCGGCTATGGCAAGACGGAGGTGGCGCTGCGGGCGGCGTTGCTGGCGGTGCTGGGCGGCAAGCAGGTGGCGGTGCTGGCGCCGACGACGGTCCTGGCGGAACAGCACTTCGTCACGTTCTCGGAGCGTCTGGCGGAGTTTCCGGTGAAGGTATCGGCGCTGTCGCGCTTTCGTTCCAAGCAAGAGCAGCAGCAGACCATCGCCGGCCTCGGCGACGGCAAGCTGGACGTGCTGGTGGGGACGCACCGGATCTTGTCGAAGGACGTGCGCTTCAAAGATCTGGGGCTGGTGGTGATCGACGAGGAACAGCGCTTCGGCGTCACCCACAAAGAGCGCCTGAAAGAGCTGCGCACGCAGGTCGATGTGCTGACGCTGACGGCGACGCCCATCCCGCGCACGTTGCAGATGGCCATGGGCGGTCTGCGCGAGATCTCCATCATCGCCACGCCGCCCGCTGATCGGCTGGCCATCCGCACCTTCGTGTGCCGGTTCGATCCGGAGATCCTGGGCGACGCCATCCGCAAAGAGCTGGCCCGCGGCGGGCAGATCTTCTTCGTGCACAACCGCGTCGAGGACATCGCCGAGTGGGCGAACAAGGTCCGCGAGATCTCGCCCGACGGCACGCGCATCGCCATCGGCCACGGACAGATGGCGGAAGGCGAGCTGGAAAAGGTGATGGTCGATTTCGTCGACGGGCGCTTCGACATCCTGGTGTGCACCACGATCATCGAGGCCGGCCTGGACATCCCGCGCGCCAACACAATGATCGTCCACCGCGCCGACCGATTCGGGCTGGCCCAGCTTTATCAGCTGCGCGGCCGCATCGGCCGTTCGCGCGAACGAGCGTTCTGTTATCTGGTGGTTCCGGAAGAAACGAAGATTACGCCCGAGGCCAAGCAGCGGCTGTCGGTGCTGCAGCGGTTCACCGAGCTTGGCGCCGGGTTCCAGGTGGCCACGCACGATCTGGAGATCCGCGGCGCCGGCGAATTGCTGGGCGAGCGGCAGCACGGCTCGGTGGCGGCGGTGGGCTTCGAGACCTACGCGAAGATTCTTGAAGAGGCAGTGGCCGAATTGAAGGGCGAGCCGATCAAGCAAGAGTTCGATCCGGAGATCACCGTCGACGTGCCGGCCTTCCTGCCCGACGATTACGTGCCCGACACCGGCCAGCGCCTGGACTTTTACCGCCGCCTGGCCCAGGCGAAAGACGAAGACGACGTGCGCGCCACGCTGGTCGAGTTGCAAGATCGCTACGGGCAGCTGCCCGACGAGGCGCGCTTGCTGGGCGAGGTGATGGTGGACAAGACGCTGGTGCGGGCGCTGGGCGCGATTGGTTACGAGCTGGGGCCGACGCGGGTGGTGGTGTCGCTGGGCAGCGACACGCGCCTGGAACCGGCGCGCGTGCTGAAGCTGGTGCAGCGCAAAGGCAGCCGCTGGAAGCTGACGCCGGACATGCGCCTGTCTTACGCCTTCGACGAGCGCGAGAAGCTGGATCGCATGAACACGGCGCGTGCCCGATTGCTGGACGTCAAGGCGTGTTTGCACTGACGGGCGCGCGCCCGCCGCGCCGGGATCAAACCCGGGCGTTCAGCGTCGCCACCGGCGGTGGCGGCAACACGTAGTCGCGGAAGGCGTTGGGGTTGCCGCTTTTTCCGTCGATGGCGGCCAGCGCGATGTTGAACATCTCGCGCGCGGTGACGTAGTGCAGGCTCCAGTTGACGCCGTCGTTATAACGGGTGGTCAGCTCGCGGTGCATGGCCCGACCGTCTTCGCCCAGCAGCGACGCCGCTTGTTTTTCCGGCGCGCCGTGGGTGTGCACCTTGACGAAGACCCACTCGGGACGGCCCTGCACGCCGATGCCTTGCTGGACCCAGGTCTTGATCCGCGTCGGGGTGCCCGGATCGCCGGCCCGCACGTCGGCGTTCTCGATGCGCACGCGCGGCAGGCCGCCGCCGTCGCGCCACGCCGGGGCCAGCGGCCCTTCGATGATCAGGATGCGGTCGTCGCGACGCTCGGCCGGGCCCACCCGGGCCGGCGTGCCTTGCTCGTAAGCGCGACGACGCCCGAGATCGCCGTCCGGCCAGTAGATCCGGTTGACGATCCCCGGCTGGCATTCGTCGGGGGCGGAGGGAAATGTAAAATCAGCGTAACAACCGGTCTGCCACAGAAGCGGGATCTCCTCGGCCACGCCGCACCAACGGCCGTCGTGACGAGCGTTGGCCAGGCACCAGTTGCCGTGGATGAAGCCATATTTCAACTTGCCGTTGGCATCGCGCGCCAGGTGGCCATGGGCGGCCAGATCTCTCAGGTAGCGATCGATGTCGGCACGCAGCTTGTCGGCGGTGTCGCCGTCATGGTGCAGGTGCAGCTCGACCTCGCCGAATCCGCGCCGGGCCAGATCGGCCAGCGGGTCCAGGAAGATCGGGGTGTATTGCTCGCCAGGGAAGAAGAACGAATGACGGGGCGGACGTCCGTCGGTGTCGCGGAATTCGTCGGCCAGCACCGGATACCGTTCGTGCCAGGTTTGGACGCGGGCCAGGCCGCTGGCGTGCGCCGGCGAGGTGTCGGGCGGCAGCTTCCACAGCGGTTCATAGTGATCGCAGAAGGCGAACAGCAGGTGGCGCAGACCGGTGGGCGCGGCGCCCCAGCGGTCGACCTTGGATTGGGCGTAAAAGCGGGCAAAACCGGGCAGCCAGGTTTGCAGGTTCTTCTTTTTCAGCGCCGAAAGAATGGACGATATTACGTCAGGCCTTTTGCCGCCGCCGGGAAATTTACAATCTGCGGCACGCGGCGCCCCGGCCCCGGCGATTCTCAGATTGCGGTGCGGTTTGGGGCGTGTAATCTCTGCGCCATGCGCAACGCCCCTTCCCGCCTAGTTTCGGTCTGTCTGCTGCTGGTCGGCGGTTTTTCCGCCTGTAGCAAGACAAGCAGCAGTTCGTCGTCCGGCTCGGGCAACGTGGATATGTCCCAGGCAGTCGCAAGGGTGGATGACACCGTCATCACCGTCGCCGAGCTGCAAGAACGCATCAACAAACAGTCGCCCTTCATCCGCGCCCGCTACACCAGCAATGACAAGAAGAAGGAATACTTGGACAACCTGATCCGCTTCGAGGTGATGGCCAAGGAGGCGAAGAAGCGCGGGTACGACCAGGATCCCGAGGTGGTGCGCGTGATGAAGCAGCAGATGATCTCGAAGTTCCTGCAGAAGGACTTCGAATCAAAGCTGAAGGTCGAGGACGTGCCCGAGGCCGACGTCGAGAAGTACTACAACAGCCATCCCGACGAGTTCAATCAGAAGGACCAGGTGCGGGTCAGCCAGATCCTGGTGAAAGACAAAGCCAAGGCCGACAAGGTCGAGGCCGAGCTGAAGGCGCTGCCGAAGACGCCCGCCGGCATGGATCAGAAGCCGTTCCGCGATCTGGTGGCCAAGTACTCCGAAGACGCCGATTCGAAGGCGCGCGGCGGCGACTTGCTGTTTTTGGACAAGGACTCGCCGCAATTCCCCAAGCCGGTGATCGAAGCGGCCTTCGCCTTGAAAGAGGTCGGCGACGTCTCGCCGCCGGTCAAGACCGACAAGGGCTATCACATCCTGAAGCTGATGCAGAAGCGGCCCGGGTTTAACCGCCCGATGGCCGAGGTCAAGCGGCAGATCCAGCAGCGGCTGTTCCGCGACATCCGCACCAAGGCGCTGGACGATTTTTATGCGGACATGCGCAAGAAGGCGAACGTCGAGGTCATCGACGCCAACCTGGGCAAGGTGGTGGTCGACACCACGGGCGCCGAGGGCGCGGGCGGCGGCATGCCGGGAATGCCCGGCAATCCGCACGGCGCGATGCCGGGAATGCCGGGAATGCCGAGGCCGATGATCACGCCGGCGACTCCGGCGCCCGCTCCGAAGAAGCCATGACTTGTTTGCCCGCGCGCTGGTTCGCCGCGGCGGTGGCGTCGTCGACGCTGCTGCTGGCGGCGTCCGCCGCGCGCGGGCGGGTGGTCGAGAAGATCGCCGCCGTGGTGGGCGACGACGTCATCCTGGCCAGCGAGGTCGAGGAGAAGGCGGCGCCGCTTTTGTCCGAGGCCACGCAGATCCCCGACCCGGCCAAGCGCAGCGCCCGCGCCAGTGCCTTGCGCCACGAGGTGTTGGAACGCCTCATCGACGACGAGCTGATCCTGCAGCAGGCCACCGAGCTGAAGCTGACCATCACCAGCGAGCAGATCGATTCGTCGATCGACGAGATCAAACGACAGAACAACATCGACGACACCCAGCTGCGCGACGCCCTGAAGGGCCAGGGCATGACCATGACGACCTACCGCGCCGACATCAAGCGCCAGCTGCTGCGGTTCCGGGTCATCAACATCTCTGTCGGGTCGCGGGTGTCGATCTCCGACGACGACGTGAAGTCGTATTACGAACGGCACATGAAGACCGGATCGAACACCCAGGTGCGCGCCAGCCACATCTTCGTGGCCATCCCCGACGGCGCCGACGCGGCGACGGTGGCCGAAAAGCAAGCGCAGGCGCAGCGAATGTTAGAGCGGGCGCAAAAAGGCGAAGACTTCGCCAAGCTGGCGCGCGAGCTGTCTGACGATCCGGCGACGCGCAACGAAGGTGGCGACCTGGGCTATTTTGGCAAGGACATGCTGCCCAAGCCCATCGAGGAGATCGTCTTTGCCATGAACGTCGGCGAGATCCGCGGCCCGGTACGGGCCGACCGCGGCTTTCATGTCATCAAGCTCGTCGACAAGCGCACCAAAGAAGCCAAGCCGCTGGAAGAAGTGAAAGACGACATCCGCATGCAATTGCGGCAAAAAGAGATGGAACGCCAGACCAAGACGTACCTGACCGAGCTGCGCAAGAAGACGCTGGTCGACATTCGCTACTAAGAGCGCTCGCGGCGCGAAAATAGCGGCGCTGGGCCGGATCGGATCGGCGTCCCCTATGCCGGGAACAGCTGCTCGCCGCCGTCGACGCGCAACACCTGGCCGGAAACGTACGACGAAGCGTCCGACGCCAGGAACGCCACCACCTTGGCGATCTCCTCGGGCCAGCCGTAACGGATCAGGGTGCCGTCCTTGACCTTGCGCGCTTCGTCGACCGGCCGGCTGGCCAAAAAGCGCGGCGTGATCACCCCGCCCGGCGCGACGGCGTTGACGCAAACGTTGTGCGGGCGACCCTGCGCCGCCAGGCAGCGGGTGTACTCGTGCACGGCGGCCTTGGCGGTGCTGTAAATCGCTTCTTCTTCGCGCCCGGACAGACCGGACACGCTGCCGATGTTCACGATCCAGCCGCGCTTGCGAGCCAGCATCGAGGGCGCCACCGCCCGGCAGGGCAAGATGCAGGTCATCAGATTTCGTTCGAGCACGGCGCGCAGGTCGGCCACCGAGATGTTCACGGCGTCGTTCTGTTGCGGCTTGCCGGCGTTGGCGGCGGTGACGCCCTGGGCTCCGATGTCGCCGCCGGCGCAGTTCACCAGAATGTCGATGCGTCCGAAGCGGGCGCGAATTTCGCCGACGATCTCGTCGACCCGAATTTCGTTGGTCAGATCGCCGGCCACCGCCAGCACCTCCACGCCGTGCTGCTCGGCGATGGCCCGCGCCACCGCTTCCAGCGAATCGGCTTCGTTGAAGGCGCGGGTCGACGTCGGGCTGGTGCCGTGCACCGCCACGTTGGCCCCCAGCGACGCCAGGTGATCGGCGATCACCCGCCCGATCCCCCGCGACGATCCGGTCACCCAGGCGATCTTGCCGGCCATCGATCGTTCGACTGTTGGTTGCTTGGTCGCGCGTGTTTCCGACATGGCCCTGTCGATACCATTTTTGCCGGTCACTGTCCCGCGCCGCCGCGGCGGCGCCGCCGGCTTGATTCGCTGGGGACGTTGGCGTAGGAACGGTGGCCCATGCGCCCCAATGGAGGAACCCCCATGCGCCTTTCCGCCCGCTCGACCGCCATCGCTGTCGCGCTTTCGTTGCTGACCGTCGCGGCCGCTGGTCGTGCCCAGGCCGCTGAGATTGTGGTCAAGATCGGCGTTGCCTTGAGCATGACCGGGCCGGCCGCCGTTTACGGCGCCAGCCAGAAGGCCGGCGTGCAGGCCGCCGTCGACGAGATCAACAAGAGCGGTCGCCTCAAGGGCATCAAGCTGGAAGCAGTGTTCGAGGACGACGCTTCGACCAAGGAACAAGGCATCGCCGTGTTCCAGCGCTTTATCAATAAAGACAAGGTCGCCGCCATCATCGGCCCGACGCTGTCCAACACCGCCACCGCCGCCGATCCCCTGGCCCAGGCCGGCAAGGTGCCGGTGGTGGCGGTGTCGAACACCGCGCCCAAAGGCATCACCGACATCGGCGATTACATCTGGCGGGTGTCGCTGACCGAAGGCCAGGTCATTCCTGGCGCGCTGAAACGCCTGCAAAACAAGCTGCATTTCAAGAAGGCGGCCGTGCTCTACGGCAATGACGACGCGTTCACGCAGGCTGGTTTCGCCGTGATGAAGGCGGCGCTGAATGCAAGCGGCACCACCATCGTCGGCACGCAGACCTTCGCCAAGCCGGATCGCGACTACAACGCTCAGCTCACCGCGCTGAAGGCGTTGGCACCGGACATCCTGCTGGTGTCGGCGCTGGCCGACAACGCCGCTGGCATTGTCACCCAGGCGCGGCAACTGGGGTGGAAGGTGCCGATCATGGGCGGCAACGGGTTCAACAGCCCGGCGCTGATCAAGAACGCTGGCCCCGCCGCCGAAGGCGTGTTCGTCGGGACCGCCTGGAACAAGGTCAGCAGCGACGGCGCCAACCAGGCGTTCTTGAAACTGATGAAGGACCGCAGCGTCGATCCCGATCAGTTCTGCGCTCAGGCGTACACCGGCGTGCTGGTGATCGCCGAGGCCATCGTGCTGGCCGGGAACAAGGCCGGCCGCGACAACATCCGCGCCGGCTTCGCCAAGGTCAAAGGCCTGGCCACGCCGCTGGGTCTGTTTTCGTTCCAGGCCAACCGCGACGGCGACCACGAGCCGGCCCTGCAGTCGGTGAAAGAAGGCAAGTTCCAGATCGTCGCTCCGTAAGCGGCCGCCGCCGCGCGCACCAGGTCTCTTCGCCAAGGCTGTCGCTGTCGCTTGTCATTGTTCATGGGCCAGCAGATCATCAACGGGCTGTTTCTCGGCAGCATCTACGCGCTGTTCGCGCTGGGGTACACGCTGGTCTTCGGCGTGCTGGACATCTTGAATCTGGCCCACGCGGCGGTGTTCATGCTGGCGGCGTTCGTGGCGCTGTCGCTGGTGGGTGGCGCGCACCTGCCGCTTCTGGCGGCGCTGCCGCTGGCGGTGCTGGCCGCCGGCCTGCTGGGTGTGCTGCTGGAACGGGTGGCGTTTCGTCCGCTGCGCGGGCGCGCCGATTCGAACATCTCCGGCCTCATCAGCTCGCTGGCGATGGCGACGATCTTTCAAGCGCTGGCGCTGCAGATCTGGGGGCCCAACGTGGCGCGCTTTCCCATCGGCACGGTGGCGGATCACCCGATCGTGTTTTGGGGCGGCGTGATCTCGCGCTTGCAGATCTTGATCATCGTGATCGCGCTGGCCCTGTTCGTGGCACTGACGTTTCTGGTCCGGCGTAGTCGTCTAGGCCGGCAGATGCGCGCCGTGGCCGAGAGTCCGCGCGCCGCGCGCATCCTGGGCATCAACGTCGATCGGGTGATCGCCTGGTCGTTCTTCATCTCGTCGGCGCTGGGCGGAGCGGCCGGCGTGCTGTTCGGGCTGGCCTTCAATTCGATCCAGGCCGACATGGGCCGCAGCGTCGAGTTGAAAGGCCTGGCCGTGATCATCCTGGGGGGCATGGGTTCGATGGTGGGCGCCGTGGTGGCGGGATTTGCCCTGGGCTTGTGCGAGGTGCTGGTGGTGGCGCACCTCGGCGGTTCGTGGCGCGACGTCATCTCGTTCGGGGCGCTGTTCCTGGTGCTGGTGCTGCGGCCGCGTGGTCTGCTGGGCGCGACGTCGCTGCGCGAAGCGTAGGCGCGCGCCGTGTGGGTCGACCTCGCCGATCTCTACGCGACCTATCAGTCGACGCTTGGGTACATCGGCATCAACGCGCTCCTGGCGCTGTCGGTGTACACGACGCTCTCGTGCGGGCAGCTGGCGCTGGGCAGCGCCGGGTTCATGGCCATCGGCGCGTATGCGGCGACGCTGCTGACGGTGCGCGCCGGCTGGCCGTTTCCGCTGGCGCTGGCGGCGGGCGCGCTGGCGCCGGCGCTGGTGGCGGTGCCGCTTGGTCTGCCGGTGCTGCGCCTGCGCGGGGTGTTCCTGGCCATCGCCACCATCGGCTTCGGCGAGGTGGTGCGTCTTGGCATCGTGAACTCGGACTACGTCAATGGCGCGCAAGGGATGGTGGCCATTCCACAGAAGGCCAGCATTGGCCTTATCGCGCTTTGTCTCGCCGGCGCGCTGTTCGTGCTTGGGCGTCTTCGCGGGTCGAAGTGGGGCTTCGCCCTGGAAGCGATCCGCGAGGACGAACCGGCGGCGCGCACCATGGGCATCGACACCACGCTGTACAAGCTCGCCATGCTGGTGCTGGGCGCGGCGCTGGCCGGCCTGGCCGGCGGCCTGGAAGCGCACTTCACTTTCATGGTGGCGCCAAACGGTTTTTCCTTCGAACGCGTGGTCGACATGCTGGTGTTCGCCGTGGTGGGCGGCGCGCGCACGTTCTGGGGACCGGCGCTGGGCGCGGCGTTTCTGACCGTGCTGCCCGAAGCGCTGCGCGATCTGGCGCCGTTGATAGGCGTGCAGCCGGGGCCGCTGCGGATGCTGATCAGCGGTCTGGTGCTGCTGGCCGTGATCTTATTTCTGCCGAATGGGTTGGTTTCGCTGCCGGCGCGCATTCAGCAGTGGCGGGAAGATCGGCAGGAAGCTCGGCAGCAACAACCGCCGCCGGCGCCGGAGAAAACCCCGTGACACCGGGGCTGCTGCTCGACAAAGTTCAGCGGGCCTTCGGTGGCGTGCGCGCCGTCGATGGCGCGGGTTTTCAGGTGGCGCCGGGAACGGTGCACGGGCTCATCGGACCGAACGGTTCGGGCAAGACCACGGTGATCAATTTGATCTCCGGTCTGCTGCGCGCCGACGCCGGCGCCATCACCGTCGGCGGGACGGCGGTTGGGGGGCTGCCGCCTCATCGCATCGCCGCGCTGGGCGTGGCGCGCACGTTCCAGAACATCCGTCTGTTCCCCGAGCTGTCGGCGCGCCACAACGTGCTGGTCGGCCAGCACCTGCGCCGCCACTCTTCGCTGGCCGCGCGGCTTTTCTTGCTGCCGCGGGCGCGCGCCGAAGAACAAAAGGCTGAAGCCAGGGCCGACGCGCTGCTGGAACGGGTGGGCCTG
Organism: Polyangia bacterium; assembly: GCA_036268875.1. Classification (GTDB taxonomy): domain Bacteria; phylum Myxococcota_A; class Polyangia; order Fen-1088; family Fen-1088; genus DATKEU01. The sequence continues at coordinate 77,758 of DATATI010000014.1, forward strand.
GGCGGGCGCGCCGGTGAAAAAGCGCGCCACCTTTCGTACGGCGAGCAGCGGCGGGTGGAGATCGCCCGGGCCCTGGCCGCCGAGCCGCGCGTGCTGCTGCTGGACGAACCGACCGCCGGCATGAACCCGGTCGAGGTTCAGGCGGTGGCGGCCCTGATTCGCCAGGTGGCCGACGACGGCCGCGCCGTGCTGCTGGTCGAGCACAACGTGCCGCTGGTGATGCAGGTCTGCGATCATCTGACGGTCCTGAACTTTGGCCGCGTCATCGCCGACGGTGCGCCCGCCGCGGTGGCGAAAGAGCCGGCGGTGATCGCCGCCTATCTCGGAGACGGGGAAGGCGGCGGCGCGTGACCGTCGCCGATCGTCCGCTGCTGGAGTTGCGCGAGCTGCGCGTGAACTATGGACACGTCGAGGCGGTGCGCGGCGTGTCGCTGTCGGTGGCGGCCGGCCAAATGGTGACGCTGATTGGTCCCAATGGCGCCGGCAAGACGTCGATCCTGTCGGCGCTGTGCGGCCTGGTGCCGCCAAGCGGGGGCAGCGTGTTTCTGGACGGGCGCGCGATCACCGGGCAGCCCTCGCACGCGGTGGTGGCTGCCGGGCTGGCGCTGGTCCCGGAAGGCCGGGCCATCTTGGGGCGGATGACCATCGAAGAGAACTTGATCCTGGGCGGCGAGCTGACCCAACCGGCGGCGACGTTGCGCGCGGCGATCGAACAGCAATACGCGCGCTTTCCGATCTTGGGCCAGCGTCGCCAGCAGCCGGCCGGCTCGCTTTCGGGCGGGCAAATGCAGATGCTGGCCTTCGCCCGGGCCTTGCTGGGCCGCCCGCGCGTGCTGCTGCTGGACGAACCATCGATGGGGTTGTCGCCGATCTTGGTCAAGCAGGTGTTCGAGACCATCGCGGAGATCCATCGCGCCGGCACGACCGTCCTGCTGGTGGAACAGAACGCCCGCCTGGCGCTGTCAGTGGCCGACCACGCCTATGTGCTGGAACGCGGTCAGGTGGTCTTGCACGGGCCGCCGGCGGCGCTGCGCCATGACCAGCGAATCAAGGCTGTCTATCTGGGCGGCTGAGCGGCGCTGGGCGGGTGCCTCGGTTGCTGCTATACACAGCGCCGCCATGGCCTTGTCGGCCACCATCTATCACTTGCAGGTCAGCCTTTCGGACGTCGATCGCGACGTCTACGAGGAGCTGGATCTGCGCCTGGCTCGCCACCCGTCCGAGTCGATGCACCACCTGCTGACCCGGGTGCTGGCCTATTGCCTGTGCTACCAGGAGGGCATCGCGTTTTCCAAGGGCCTGTCCACCAGCGACGAGCCGGCGGTGTGGGCCCGCGATCTGCGCGGCGATCTGCAACTGTGGATCGACGTCGGCACACCGTCGGCCGAGCGGCTGCACAAGGCCAGCAAAGCGTCGCCGCGCGTGGTGGTCTTCACTTATCAGGATCCGTCGCTGCTCAGCAAAACCATCCGCGGCAAGACCATCTTTCGCGGCGACGAGATCGAAGTTTATCCGGTCAACCCGGAGTTTCTGGATCAGCTCGAGGCGGCCACCGATCGCAACGCGCGCTGGTTGCTGGTGCGCAACGAAGGGATCCTCTACGTCACCGCCGGCGAGACCAACGCCTCGATGGTGATCGCGCGGTTTCCGCTCATCAGCGAAGCTTGATGCCCAAGGTTGGCCGCGCCCGGCTCGCTCGGACGCCGCGGTTCTCTGTCCAAAAAATCGGACAACTTCTTTTACCTACAGATCGCTATGGAAAGTCAGAGAGAACCATGATCTGCCTTGGTCTAGAGGGGCCATTTAAGATATTGTCAAAAATGGTTTTTCTGTCGGCGCGCCGGTTGCCGGAACCGGGCGCTGGCGCATCTGCCAAGAAGGCGCCGCTTGGATATCAGCGCTCCCCCAGAAAATTATTCGATTCTTGTGGTGGACGACGACGAGATGATCCGTCGGGTCATCCAGAACACCCTCACCAAGTTCGGCTATCGGGTCACCAGCGCAACTGACGGTACGTCGGCGCTGAAGCAGGCCACTGAACTGCGGCCATCGGTGATCCTGGTCGACCTCCGCATGCCCGGCATCGACGGCCACACCATCATGCGCCGGGCCCGCGCCCAGGGAATCGACGCCGCCTTCGTGGTGATCAGCGGATCGAAAGATCCCGAAGACATCATCGACGCTCTTCGCAACGGCGCCTGTGACTATCTGCCGAAGCCGTTCTCCGTCGCTGATCTGATGACCGCGATCGGGCGCGCGGTGGACGCGTTTGAAAAAAGCCGCCTGAGACCCGAGGAAGAGCCCGCGCCGCCGCCACCGGTCGTGGTCGCCGGTCGCCCGGCCGCGCCGTCCGCTCCGACGGTGGTGACCGCGCCGCCGCCCCCCGCCCCTCCCGATCGCGCGACAGTGACCGCCACCATGCCGGCCGGCGATCCGATCTTCTCGTCGATCCTCCGCCGCATTCACGAAGGAGAAATTCTGATTCCGCCGGTGCCGGCGGTGGTGCTGGAACTGCGGCGGCTGCTCTCCGCTCCGGAGACCACGCTGGAGCAGGTCACCGCCTTGATCGAACGTGACCAGCGCCTGTCCGCCCAGCTTTTGCGGGTCTCGAACACCACGCCGTACGCGCGCGGCGCGCAGAACGCCAGCATTCGCACGGCGGTGAGCCGGGTCGGCCTGCGTCAGATCCAAAGTCTGATCGAGACCATCTTCGCGCACAGCGCCTGCTCGGTCCGTGATCCAGAGCTCGCGCCGCTGCAAGCGTCGATCTGGCGCTTTTCGGTGGCCCGGGCGGTGGCGATGCGCGTGCTGGCCGAGGCGCATCCGGCGCCGCGTCCCGACATCGAGCTGGCCTATCTGGCCGGCCTGTTTTGCGACGTCGGCGCTTCTTTTTTGCTGTGGATCGTTTCAGAAAGAAACACCGGCGCGGCTCCGAATCAGAAGCTGGGCCGCGAAGCCTGCGTGAACTTCATCGGACAGAATCACCACGCGGTGGGCGCGGCGGTGCTGGCGCGCTGGTCGGTCGATCCGATCATGACGATGCTGGCGCGCCTGCACCATGCGAACACGCTGGCCAACCCGGTGAACGCTTACTGTGCTCTTGAGTGCGCGGCGGTTCCGGTGGCCGAAAAGCTGGCGGGCGCGCCTGACGTCACGGGCCCGCCCCGCAGTGCTTCCCTGATTGAGGAATGCACCCGCCGTCTGAAAGTGCCGGCCATCGACGTTCTGTTGGCAAAAGTGCAGCCCACCTTCGAAGCCATCATCAACACTCTGGCGTAGGTCGATCCGAGAGATCCGCCAAGACAGATTTATTGCGCAGAGCGGCTCAAGACGGGCGCCGTGTCCGCCGAGTTATTTCGTGATGGCCCTTGCATCGCAACCTGTTTCCGGGGCCATCACGTCTCCTTTGCCCGGAACGGCGCCCGATCATCTTCATTCCGGTGTCTTGGAGGTCAGCGCTTCGGCGCGTTCGTTGTCCCGCTTGTTGTTGATGGTCGGCGGTCTCACCTACACCGGCTGGCACTGGTTTCATATCCAGCTGGAACCGAACGCCGTCGATCCCTTGCGTGAACGGCTAGGCTTTCTGGTCCTGACCGTGGTGCTGGTCCTGCTGTCGTATCGTCGGGCGCTCAAGCGCCACCTCATCAGTATCAGTTATGTCGTCGTCGTCGTCGGCACCGCGCACTATTTCTCGCTGGTCGCGCGCAACGACATCTCGACGCCCTATCTGGTCGGCGTCTTCGTGGTGCTGGGGGCGGTCAGCACGTTATTGCTCAGTCCTCGCGCCTCGATCATCTACGCCCTGGCCACCGTGCTGATGGCGACGCTGGTGGCCGCGCTCGCGACGCACGCCCCGTTGGAAGACCGCATCGAGCTTCTGGCCGGCACCTCCACCATTCAGCTTGGAATGGGCGTCAGCGCCTGGCGCAACATGATCCTGCAAGGAACCGCGCGTGAGTTAGAAGCTGCCCGTCAGCAGTTGCGGCAGCTGCGCGGCCTTCTGCCCATCTGCATGCACTGCAACCGCATTCGCGATCAGGGCAACCACTGGGAGCAGTTCGAGTCCTACGTGGAAGCGCACACCGACGCCTCCTTCACCCACAGCCTCTGCCGCGAGTGCGCCGACAAGCACTATCCGGGAGCGTGAACCGGAAGCGCCACCCACCGTGACGGCGCGGTCTTCAAGCGTGCGCCTACTTCGGCGTCGCCACCGCGCGCGGCGCGCCGCGCGGCTCGGGCGCCCACGCGCCCAGCACCGCTTGCGGCTGCGCCTCCGCCGGCAGGAAACGATTGAGCGCGCCTTCGTACCAGCGATAACCGCTGTAGATCAACGCCGCCAGCAGTAGCAGCTTTTTCCAGGGAAATCCCTTCTCGGCGTAACGATCGCGCTTGTCCCGCCGCGCGCCCGACGGCAGGTGAGCGACGCCGGTCAGCGTGGTGCCAAAGGGAACGTTGATGCGCGCCTTGGCGTTCACCGCCCAACCGTTGGCGTCCAGGATCGGTCCCAGGTTTCGTTTGCGCAGCTTTATAAAAGCCAGGATCATCGACGGCGCCGAGATGGCCAGGATGACGCCCAGGAAGGCGCCGATGGTCGCCGCCACGCCCAGCTGCAACACGCCCGAGATGTACCCGACAAGCGCGGTGGCGAACGTGCCGATGGCGCCCACCGCCACGCCCAAGGCGGCCACGGTGCCGACGTCCAACTTCTTCTGCTCGGGCGGCTTGGTGCGATCGACGTTGGCAGTGGTCGCGGCGGTGGCGGTCAGCTTGGCGTTGGTGTCGGCGTCGGCCGCGGCGGCGCGCTTGGCGATCTGTTCTTCCAGAAAGCGGACGAATTTTTTGTACGGCGACCAGAACGCCTGTCGCAAGCTGATCGGGTTGTCGATGATCTTGGTGATGGTAGCGTCCCAGTCGCGCCCTTGTCGGTCATAAAAAAGGCCGTTGCGCCCGACCATCAGGTTGTCACTGTCGCCAGCGGTGAACGCCGCGACGATCTGCCGCTTTTCACCGGTCGCCTTGCGCACGCAATCCAGATAAGCCAGGTAGGCGCCGGCCAGGCTGGCCATGGTGGCGTGTTTGGTGGCGTCGTCGACCGGCAGGCACAGCGCGCACGAACGGCGATCCAGATACAGCGTTCCGACCTGAAAAATGGCTGGCTGACCACCGTCGTAAAAATCGCGGAAATTGACGAAGTTCGTGCACAGCAGGACCAGATCGCGGTGATACCGCACCAGTCGCTCGACGTTTTCGAGGCCGGTGGCTTCTTTTTCCAGCGCCTTGTCTTGGGCCATCAGGTTGCCCAGCGTTTCGCGGATGCCGGACGCCGCCAGCGCCACCAGCCGCTCGTCGCCAAGCAGGTTCACCCGCAGCGTCGGGCGCGCGTCCTGCCAGGCTTGATACGCCGCCACCTTGCTTTGCAGCGTCGCCCAGTCGCCTTCGCCAAGCTGTGCGCGGTCGCCAATGAGAGGCGCCAGGGCATCGCGGCGCAAGGCGCCCAGCGCTGCCGCGTGCGCCGGGTTCACGCCGCCTTCCAGCGGCAGCGGCTGTCCCGCCACGATCGCCGCCAGCGGGAACGACGCCACCTCGTCGGCCGTGATGCTGAGATCGGACGCTGCCACCGTCAGGTATTCTTCTTCCTTGCGGTTCAAGATCGGGATGGCCCGCGGATCGAACGCCGCCAATCGACAGCGGCCAAAGTAATCGTCCACCTTGGGCTTGATCGCTTTCACCGCCGCCGCCGCCGCCGCCGTGGCGGCTGGTCCCAGCGGCCAGATGTTGTTCGAATCGGCCGCCGCCTGCGCGATCCAGGCGCCGTGCTGCTGCACCTCTTCAAAGAAGGCATCGATCTTTTCTTGCGTGACGCCCGACTGCCCGGCCCGATCCGGATCGCCGCCCAGGCACGCGATGATGTCGCGGATGGCCGCCTTGCCCGTCTCTTCGCTGGCGCTGAGCTCGGTGATCACGCCGTCGCCGTTGAAGGGCGTGTTGGCGAAGATCTTGGTCGGATCGGCCACGTCCTCGGCGGTGATCTCGGTGGCGTCGGCTTTGCCCAGGTTGGTCAGAATCTGGCGCGCCGACGCAAGCAGCACGGCGCCGTCGGCGCTTTTGTCGTTGATGGCGTCAAGCGGCAACGCCGGCGCGCTCTTGAAGAGATCGTCTGGTTTTTTCAGGTTCGCCAGGGCAAAGCCGACGGCGCCGATCAGCTCGGGCGCCCGGATGCGGCCGTCCTTGTCGATGTCGATGAGGGCCAGCGTGCGCGCGTCGATTTCCAGCCCCACCGTCGGACAGGCCAGGGCCACCCACAGCTTCTGATCCAGATTCTGGATGTGTCCCAGATCTTCGGCCGTCTCCAGCTTGACCTGATCAAAATCGCCGGCGCGGAAAAAAGTCCATCGATGCTTGGTGGCCATGGCGTCCTGCTTCGGGGGCGGGCCGTCGCTAGAAGGTGTACCCGACGCCGCCACCCAGGAAGAGGGCATCGTAGAACCCGCCTTCGATCTTCGCCTCCCAGCCGCGCAGGCTGGGCACGCGAAAGTCGACGCCGACGACGGCGTTGATGATCGGAATGACCGATGGCACGTCGGGATCGGTGAAGCGGCTGGGATTGGCGGCGCTGTCGGACGGGTGGTTCGACGTCGCCGCCAGCGCCGCCTCCGGGCAGCTGGTGGGCGTGCACTGAATGTTGAGCGGGTGGCACTTGGTGAGATCGCCCAGGTTGTCTTCGGTGCACGCGGCCGAGTCGCTGGTGCGCAAGATCTTCCCGGTCACGAACCCCACGCCCAGCCCCGCGCCATAGTGCATGCCGATCCAGTCGGTGAACATGGCGTGCCAGACGAACGAGATATCAACGTTCACCATGCCGAGGTTGCGGAACTGGACAAAGTCGGTGTCCACCCCCGGGGATTTGCCGGTTCCCAGCCAGTTTCCATCGGGCGGCGACATCGCCTGGTAACCGGCGGACAGCGCGATGTCGAAGTTTTGCTTGCGACGAAAGCCTTCGACGGCCCACGCACCAGGCAGCGCCTTGAAGCCAAGCGGAACGTTCTTCTTGGTGAACACATTCAGCATCCATGCCGGCACCGACACCCAGCGAAAACGCAGGGCCACACCGTACGACAGATCGGGCGTCCGATTGGCGTCGGGCAGATCGCGCTTCAATGTCGGGCTGGCGGCTTCGGACGATGGCTGCAGCCTCAGCTGATCACCACCGGGCGGTGGCGAAACCGACGGCTGCGGCATGGTCGGCCCGGAGATCTCTGGCGGCGGCATCGCCGGCGGCGGCGCACCCGGAGGCGGCGCGGGCGGCGGCGGGGGCGGCGTGGGGATGGGCGCCATCTGCGCCTGGGCCAGCCCGAAACAAAGAGACAGACCAGCCCCGACCGTCGCAGCCACCAGCGCGCGCTTCATAGACGTCCTCCGTGGGTGTAAGCCAAGCGCGGCGATTATATACACGGGATGCCGTATCCTGTTGGTCATGCGCGCGCTTGATGGTAGGGCGACGTCGACGCTGCGGTTGATAGCCGTTGCCGCCTTCGTCATTGTCGGCGCGGCGGCGCACGCCGAGAGCGACCGCCCGGCGATCGAACAGCGTTTGCAGCAATCGGGCGCTGGGCTGTCCGCCGCCGCGGCCCAGGCATTGACCCGCGGAGAGATGCAGATCCTGTTCGCCATCGTCGACGATCGGGCGGTGGCGCCGGCGGTGCGCGGCCGCGCGGTGACTTCACTCGGCTGGGTGCGCTCGGCGGCAGCGCACGATTTCCTGGAGAACCTCATCATTCGAAAACTGCCCAGCAGCGACGCCGGCGATCGGCTGCTGCTACGAAAGGCGGCCGTGGCGTTGGGCTGGCAGTCCGGCCCGCGCGTGGTGGACACCTTGGCGCCGCTTCTGGAACACGTCGATCCCGACGTGCGCCTGGACGCGGCGGTGGGTCTGGGGCTGTCGCGCAACCACGCTGCCGAACAACCGCTGCGCGATCGCCTCACCCGCGAGGACGACGCCAACGTACGCCGCCAACTGGAGACCCAGCTGCGCCAGCTGGCTTCGGCGTCAACGGCGGGCCGCCCGCCCGAACACCGCTAGCGCGAGCGCCGGGCCAGCGCTAGGAGGACGCCTTGGCGGCTTCAGCGAGAGCGACCCGGCGTTTGTGGCGGCGCCAAGCTTTGATGCCGATGATCGCCGCGGCCAGCAGCACGGCGATCAAGATGCCGTGTTCGGTGCGACGGGCGTACTTGACCACATAGTCAATCTGACTGCCGAACAACCACGCCGAATAGACCAACACCGGCACTGAAAACACCGCCGCCGAAAAGTCGTAAATCAGAAACACCGACGGGCGAAGGTGCAGTGTTCCGGCGGTGAAAAAGATGGTGAAGCGCAACCCGGGTGTGAACCGCCCAACCAGCACCACCTTGCTGCCGAACTTGCGAAAGTAGGCACGAACGCGCAGCTGGCGTTTGGGCGTGAAGTATTGCTTGGCGAACCGACTGGCCAGCACCCGCCGCCCGAAATAATGGCCCATGAAAAAGGCCAGCGAGTCGCCGGCCAGCACCGCCCCCAGGCAGATCAGCGCCGCCTTGTGCACCTGCAGGACGCCCTTGAACGAAAAGTACCCGGCAGCAATCAGCGAGATGTCTTCCGGGATGGGCAGGCCCAGCCCGCACAGCAGCAAGATCCCGGTCAGCCAGAGATACGCCCCCACGGGCGTCATCACGGATAGGTGGGCAATGAACCACTTCACGGGGCGACCTGGACCCCATCCCATAACACATCAGCCGGGGTTCCTCCCGCCGGATTGTGCAATTGCCCATGGCCGAAAATGAATGCCGGTGCGCGCCGTTTAGGCGCACGGCGGCGGCCTAAAAGTCCAGATCGTCGTCATCAGGCGGCCCCGGACGCCGCCGATCGCGCCCGTCGCCGGTCCGGCGCTGCTCTTCCGAGACCTCGCGAATGTGATGGAGGAACCCGCGTTCGATGCGTGGCAGCAGCAGCACCAGCTTGGCCTGCTGGGAGGGGGTCAGCACCTTGCGCAGCTCGCGGAATTTTTCGTCTTGCAGCGACTGCTGCTTGGCGCGCAAGGCGATCAACCGATCGATGGCGGCGCTGAGCTTGCTGTTGTTGGGGCTGGGCGATTCGCTCTCGGCGCGCAGATCGCGGATCAGCTCGTGACGTTCCTTCATCAGGACCACTTCGCGATCGTCATACTTGGACAGGATCGGAAACAGGCGCGCCGACGTCGCCTGATCCAGCTTCAACTCGTCGACGATCTTCCAGGCGCGAAGGGCGCGCATGCGGTCGATGACCTCGCGTCGCAGTTGATCGGGCGTCCGGCTGTCCGGGGGCGCGGCGGACGCCGGCGGGGCCGAGTCAGCGGCCACCGCGGGCGTTGCAACCAACACGACGGCCAGCGCTCCCAGCCGCCCAACGCGGCCGGCGAGGGCGGTTCCGATCACTCCAACTCCAGGCCCAGCGAACGCGTCAGTCGTTGCAACTGCGGACCGTTCAAGCTGGACAGCCGCGCCATCGCCGTGCCCTCTCCGTCTTCGTCGGCGACCAGCTCGGGGGCTGAATCGTTCAAGGCGCGCACGGCTCCGGATTCTTCCTGGCTAAGGCGCTGGTTTAACGCCCGCAACTCGGCGCTGCTGAGGGCGGTCAGATCGCTCACTGGCAGATTATCGTCGGACTCGGCCGCCACCGCCAGAGGGACCATCACCGCGTCGGTCTTCGCGGTCGCTGTGGCTACTGATGGATCTGCCCCCGGACGATAGGACACCGCCAGCGCCAACGCCGCGGCGGCCACCAGGCCGGTGCTCATCAGCGCGGCCGGTCGCCACCACCGCCGCGTGGTAGGCCGTGCCGGGCGGCACGGGCCCAGAACCTCGTCGGCGATGCGATCGGGCACGGCCTTCCAGAACGCAGGCCCTGGATCGCTCTCATGGGCTTGATGGACGGCGCCGGCGCGCATCACCTCGGCGATGCGAGGTAGCTCGCGCAGCTCGGTCAGCGTGCGAAAACAATCCAGGCACGAGCTGGCGTGATCGACCAGCTCTGGATGTCCGGTCAGGCGCTCGCCTTCCAGCAAGCGATCGTCAATCGCCTGACAAATATCGAGACGGTTCGTGGTCATCGTCATCGCCCTCGCTCCTTGGAGCCAACCAGCTCGTCCACCGCCCCTATACGGCCGCGTAAGGCGCGAATGGCATAGTGAAAATTCACCTTTGCAGCGCCCTCGCTGGTGCCCAGGGCCTCCCCGATCTCTCGAAAGGACATGTCTTCGTAGACCCGTAGCTCCAGCGTCATACGCTGCTTGGTCGGCAGATCGTCGACGATTGATCGCAGCGCCTGCGCCAGCTGCCCAGCCTCCAGGCGGTCGGCGCCGATGGGCCGCACCGGCGGGCTGGCCGGGCCGGCGGCGCTGGCCTCTTCCGAGACAAAGCGCGCGTGATCGCGGATGTGGTTCAACGCCAGGTTGGCGGCAATGCGAAACACCCAGCTGCGAAACAAGTCGGCGCTGCGCAGGTCGCCGAGCTTAGTCATCACCCGGACGAACGTGCGCTGCAGAAGGTCCGCCGCTTCGTCGTGGTCGTGGACATAACGCAGGCACAGCGCGTACACAGGCTTTTGATAGCGGCGCACCAGCTCGGCCAAAGCAGCGCGCTCGCCTCGCTGGGCTTGCTGAACCAGAACTTCTTCAGTGGCCTCGTCTGATCGGGGCATCGCGGAAGGCTGGAGAATCGTTGGCGCCTGCATTGGTCGGCTCCTTCGTCTTGACCCTGCAACCGCCGGACCGGTTAGGTCCTGCCGCGTGCCGAAAGGCTAGGGACCGTGGTCCGTTCCATTATGGGCTGTTTTGGCCTGCATAATGGCGATGGTATCCTCCAGCGTCTGCACCGTGGAACGCAGGGCGGTGACCTCTTCCTGTGTCGCAAAACCGAACACCCCTGCCGCAAAACGTGTGGCCTTGTCCACCTCGGCCTTGACACTGCCGCCCAGGTTCATGGCCTTCATGGCCGCATTGACGACTTTGGGATTTCCCATCATTCGGGACAGACGCGGGTCGCTCATCAGCCGCATGGCCTGACCAACGACGGCGTCTTTGACGGTGTTGAAGACGGACATGGCCGACTTTTGCCATGCGACGCGACTTGCGTCAACGCGACCCCAAGGCCATGCTGGGTTCGTGACCGGTCGGGAGCGACGAAGCGCGTGGACGTTCTTGTCGGTGGTGACCGCGTCCTTCGGCCTCGGTTGGTTGCTGGGATTGGCAGTGGTGCTGAAGGCGTGGAACCTGTCGCACGCCCCGCGCTGGACCATGTTTGGTGGCGCCGGCCATGCCGCCTTCATGTTGCTTCCGGTGGTTTCTGGGATCTTGGTGACCCGTGTTGCCGGCCATCTTTTCAGCCGCGGCTGGAGCGGGACGCCTGTGCGCTTTCTGGTCATGGGCATCTGCCTGTTGCTGGCTGGCGTGCTGGTGATCTGAGGACGGCGCAGCAGCCGTGTCAGTCGAGCAGCACAAGGGTTATGCACCGGCGAAAGGCGACCTGCGCGTCGCCGTCATCACCGCCTCCGACAGCCGCACGTTGGAAAATGATGAAGGCGGCGGGTTGGTGCAGGCCCTTGCCGAACAGGCCGGCTTTGGCGTGGCCAGCCGGCAGGTGCTGCGCGAAGAGCCGGCGGTTATTCGGGCCGCGGTCGCGGCATTGATCTCAGACGGCACCACGGACGCCGTCCTGCTCACCGGCGGCACCGGCCTCGCAGGGCGCGACAGCACAATCGAGGCGGTGGCGCCGTTGCTGGAAAAAGCGCTGCCCGGTTTCGGCGAGCTTTTCCGCATGCTGTCCTTCGCGGAGATTGGTTCCGCCGCCATGATGTCGCGCGCTTTCGCTGGCAGCGCGCGCGGCACGGCGGTGTTTGCCATGCCCGGTTCGCCCGCGGGCGTGCGGCTGGCGATGGCCAGGCTGATCATTCCCGAGCTGCCGCACGTGGTGGGCCAGCTCCGGCGTGATCGCGAACCAGGGTCGCATCCGGGTCGAGATCATCGCCATGAATGACGGCGCTTCGACGCTGGCGCCGCTGGTCGATCGCCAGCGGCGCGTTATCGACTACCTGCGCGTTTCGGTCACCGATCGCTGCAACTATCGTTGCACCTATTGCATGCCCGACGACGGCGTCGACCACTTTGCGCGCGCCCAGATCTTGTCGTTTGAAGAACTGTGCACGCTTCTGCACTGCTTCGCCGTGATGGGTGTCCGCCGCGTGCGTCTGACCGGGGGCGAGCCGACGGTGCGCCGCGATCTGGTGGCGCTGGTGCGGATGATCCGCACCATCCCCGGCATCGACGAGCTGGCCCTGTCGACCAACGGTCATCTTCTCGAGGAGCTGGCGGTCGATCTCAAACGAGCCGGCGTCGATCGCTTGAACATCAGCCTGGACACGCTGGATGCCGCGCGCTTTCACCACATCACCCGGCGCGGTGACCTTTCGCGCGTCTTGGCCGGCATCGAAGCGGCGCGCGCCGCCGGGTTCGCATCGATCAAGATCAATACCGTCGCCGTCAAAGGCTTCAACGACGACGAACTGGGAGCCCTGTGCGCGTTCGCCTGGCAGCGCGACCTGGTTCCGCGCTTCATCGAACAGATGCCGATGGCTGCCGGCCGCACGTACATTCCCGGCGAGCTGCTTTCGGCGGTAGAGATTCGCGTCCAGATCGGCGCGTATTTTCCCGGCACGACGCTGATCCCGGACGAGGGCGGCGCGGTGCGCGGCGCCGGTCCAGCCCGGTACTGGCGCGTGCAGGGTGGCGCGGACGACGGCAGCGATCGCCCGCGACGCCTGGGGATCATCTCACCAATGACCGAACACTTTTGCGATCGCTGCAATCGCGTGCGCTTGTCGGCCTCGGGCGCGCTGCACACCTGCCTGGCCCACGACGACGCCGTCGATCTGCGCAGCCTTCTGCGCGCTGGCGGCCCCGACGCGGTGACGGCCGCCATTCGCGCCGCCGTGTCGGTCAAGCGTGACGGGCACACCTTCGGTCTGGTGGGCCTTGGAGGCCCGCGCAAGGCGATGATACAGATCGGTGGGTGAACGACTCGCTGGGTTCCGAAATGCACGCTCGCGTTCCCTCGTTGCGGGCCCGCTTCGAAGAACAGTTGGCAGCGCTGGTCGAACTGCCCACCGTCAGCATGGATCCATCGCAACGGCCCGCGGTCGACGCCTGCGCGGCGCTGGCGGAAACGTATTTGCACGACATTGGCGCCCGGGTCGATCGTGTCGAGACCGGTGGCAACCCGCTGGTCATCGGACGCATCGAGCGCGATCCATCGTTTCCCACGGTGACGGTATACAACCACCTGGACGTGCAGCCGGCGGATCCGTCGGAATGGAAGACGCCGCCCTTTTCTTTCACCCGCGACGGAGATCGCTGGATCGGTCGCGGCTCCACTGACGACAAAGGGCCGGCGCTGACCGCGCTTTACGGCGCCAAGCTGGCCTTGGACAGCGATGTGCGGGCCAACATCCAGTTCCTCTGGGAGCTGGAAGAAGAGATCGGCAGCCCCAACTTTGAACGCGGCCTGGGCGCGGCCATCGCCGGCGACGCGGCCACGGGACGCGCGCCGTTCGCCAGCGATTCGGTGGTTGTCTCGGACACCATCTGGATCGCCGCCGGCAAGCCGGCCATCCCGTATGGCCTGCGCGGGTTAATGGGATTTTCGGTCTCGCTGACCACCGGCAAGAAGGACGTTCATTCCGGCACCACCGGCGGCGCCGCGCGCAACCCCATCGGCGAGCTGGCGGCGCTGCTCGCCGCTTGCTACGACGCCAGCAGTGGCCGGGTGAAGATCCCCGGCTTCTACGACGACGTTCTAAAGCTCACCGCCGCCGAACGAAAAGGTTTCGGCCGGGCTGGTTTCTCCGCCAAGCGCTTCAAGGCGGCGCACGAACTGCTGAGCCTGCGCCCGGGAAAAACTGACCAGCAGCTGATGGAGGCGATCATGAGTTCGCCGACCTTCGAGGTGCACGGCATCGTCGGCGGATACAGCGGCCCGGGCATCAAGACCATCGTTCCCCATCGCGCGGAAGCCAAGCTGTCGACGCGTCTTGTACCCGACCAAAAACCGGAAAAAGTGTTCAAGCTGATCAAAGCCTTCATCAAGAAGCGCTGCCCCGACGCGGTCGTCACCCACGAAGCGTCCCTGGCGCCGTACCTGGCGCCGCTGGGCGGTCCCTACAACGAAGCGGCGGCGGCGGCCATGCGCGAGACCTTCGGCAAGGAGCCGGGGTTCACGCGCGAGGGCGGGTCAATCGGCGCGGTGCTGACCATGCAGCGTCTGCTCAAGGCGCCGGTGCTGTTCTTGGGCCTTTCCTTGCCCGAGCATGGCTACCACGCCATCAACGAAAACTATGACTGGGGCCAGGCTTCGGGCGGGATGGAGATGTTCTGTCGCTACTTTCACAAGATTGCTGCTTTGGGCCGGCCGGCCCGACAAGCGCCGCGTCCTGCACGCGGCGCTTGAAACCGGCGCCCGGAAGGCTAGGATTGGTCAATGAGCGCTGACGCGATGGCTCCGATTGGACGCGGGTCGGCCTGGAAGATCGTCGCCTCCGTCGTGGTGGTCACCGGCGCAGTTGGTTTCATGCTCAAGTCCTCGATGAAAGAGGGCGCCGAGTACTACAAACACGTCGACGAGGTCATGGCCAACACGAACACCTGGCGCGGCAAGCGCTTGCAGGTGCACGGACATGTCGTCGACGGCTCTATCGAGCAGGCCAAAGGGACGCTGCAGTACCGCTTCAAGATCGAAAGCCGCGAGCCGCGCGGCCACGCGGTCATCAGCGCTTTCTATACCGGCCTGGTTCCCGACACGTTCAAGTCCAGCGCCGAGGTGGTGGCGAAAGGAACGCTGACCGCCGACGACAAGCTGGACGTGGTGCCCGACGGCATCATGGCCAAGTGCCCGTCCAAGTACGAAGCCGGTGGTGCCCCCAAGGCCAGCGTCCTGCAAGGCAACAACACCCAGCCGTCCGCCGCCCCCACGCTGGGCCAGCGTTAGCGCCGTGGGCCAAGGCGGCGCCGGTCCTTACGTGTAGCGGAGGCCGTCGACGGCGCGCATCCGGCTGGCCCGCCATGACGGGTACAACGTGGCCAGGAAGCAGATCAGCAGCGTCGCCGCCGCCACCAGCGCGATCTCGCTGCCGGCGATCTGCACCGGCAATTCGCCGATCAAATAAACCTTGGGGTCCAGCGGATAGCCGTAAAGGCGCGCCACCAGGCAAACCAGCAAGCCGTACAAGATCCCGAACCCGGTGCCGATGCTCCCTACGGTGACGCCGCCGACCAGGAACACCCGCGCCACCATCGCTGACGGTGCGCCCATCGATTTCAAGATGGCGATCTCGCGCACCTTGGAAAGCACAATCATGGTCAGCGAAGCGATGATGTTGAACGCCGCCACGATGATGATCAACACCAAGAGCAGCGAGATGATCACCTTCTGCATGGTCAGCGCCATGAACAGGTTGTGGTTCAATTCTTTCCAGTCGATCACCCGGTAAGGCGCGTCCAGGCGCTGTTTGATTTCCTTGCCGATGGTCAACGCCTGGCGTGGATCGGCGAAACGCAGCTCGACGCCGAACACCGATCCGCGGGCGCTAGCGATCATGCGGGCGTCTTGCAGGCTGACATAAGCCAGACGCGTGTCGTATTCGTTGAAGCCCATGCGGAACAGGCCCACCACCTTGAACCGGAACGACGGCGGGGCCATCCCTTCCTGATTGCTGAACGGCACCATGATCGGAACGCAGTCGCCGACCTTGAGCCGCAGTCGGTGCGCGAGCTCTGTGCCCAGGATGATCCGGCCGACGGTTTCCGATGGGGCCTTCGTGCCGCCCGCCGGGGTCGGGCAGCGGGCTGGCGCTTCCAGCGCTTCGATCGATCCCTCCACCAAGGACCGCCGCAGATCATCGGCGCCCTGGCGCAGATCGATGCCTTTCAAGTTGGCGCCCACTCGGCCGACCATCACCTCGCCGGCGGAGAAGAGAAACTTTGCCATTCGCACCACGCCCGGGATGCCGCGCAGTTTTTCCTGGATGCGATCGGCCTCCGGCGAATCGATGTCGACGGTGCCGTAAGGAATGACGATGAGGTGGGCGTTGAGGGCCAGAACCTTGTCCTGAAACTCGCGTTCGAAGCCGCTGGTGACGGCCATGACCACGATCAGCGACGCCACGCCCAGCACCACGCCCATCGTCGACACAGTGGTGAACACCGAGAAAAGCCGCAACAGCATCGCCGTCACCGCGCCTAGCCCGGCCACCAGCACGGCGATCACCGCGGCGGTTTCCAGGGCGCGCGTGTGTCCGCGCGCCGCGAAGAAGGTCGCCCAACCGACGGCAGCCAGCGCCAGCGAGATGATGAGCCCTATCTGCGCGGCGCGCGTCGATCGCGTGCGGTGCAAATAACGAAGGCCCACAAAGCGCTCCAGGCCCAGCGCGAACAGTTCGCTGAGGCCCAGCACCAACAACGCGGCCACCGCCACCGCCAAAAACGCGGTGGTGTGCGCCGGACGAAAAACTGCACCGGCGACCGCCCAGGCCGCCAGCGCCAGCAGCAGACCGCGAGCAACCCAGCGAGACATTGTTCAGCTCGGAAGCTAGCAGCGTGTCCCGGCATTCACCAGCGCCGTCCTTGACACTGTTCGACGGGGGACCGTACCGTACCTGGCAATGGCGTATCCGCGCGCGCTGCCGAAGCCGATCGCGACGGCGGTGTTTGCGTTCGCCTTTTCGCTGCTGGCGCTGGTGGGAGCACGCCCGGCGCGGGCCGGTCGCAACGATCTGCAGCTTCTGAATCTCTGCCCGCTGCACACACCTGCCGCGGGTGTGCTGGGCGGACCGGTGCAGGAATGCAAGTGGATCGATCGCGATCCCACCACCGGCGCCACGCGCGGCGTGATCGTCGACAGCGACGCGCAGGCGCGCTTTCGTAGCCTGATGTCCGAACTGGGCGTGGTGGTCGCGCCTCGCCTGGTCACGCCCGCCGACACGCTGGGCTTCGCCGGCTTCCAGTTCTCTGCCGAGCTGGGCGTCACCCAGATCAGCGCTAGCCGCGACTACTGGGACGGCGTGGCGGCGGTGAATCCCGGCAATCGAACGGCGTCACGCCCCGACAGCTACCTCACCACGGTGGGTGGCTTCGCTCGCAAAGGCTTGTGGCTGCCGGTGCCGGCGCTGGAGCTGGGCGGCGGCTTCGTCAATGTTCTTGGATCGAGCCTGTTCGCCTTGCAGGCGTACGCCAAGATTGGGTTGCAGGAAGGTTTCCATGGCTGGGCCCTCCCGTCCGTGGCGGTGCGCGGCGCGGTCTCGCAGCTGGTCGGCACCGATCAGGTGGACATGACCGTCTCCAGCGTCGACGTCATCATCTCCAAGGCGTTCAGCGTCGGAGGGACGGCGCGTTTCGAGCCGTTCCTGGGTTGGAACATGCTGTTCATCGACGCCCGCAGCGGCGTCATCGACGCCACCCCGGCCTGCGACGCCTTTGCGTTGCACGCCACGGCGATGGGCGCGACCCTGCCTCCCAATTGCCCGGCCAGGCAGGCCGGGACCTGGGACGATCTGAACGCGAACTTCACCTTCCCGCGGCAGGACGTCATCACGAGGCAGCGCCTCTCGGGCGGCTTCAAGATGAAGTTGGCCGTGCTGTTCCTTGCCGCAGCATACGAGATCACTCCCGCGGGTCACAGCAATGACCAGTCGCGATCAAACGGCGCGCAGGATCAGAGCCAGACGCAACAAAGCTTCTCGCTCTCTGCCGGGTTCGATTTTTGAACCCGGCGCTCGACGACAGATCGCGGCGTCGACTTGTGGGTCGTGCTAGGCGCTGCGGCGCGGCCTGACGGCGGCGCCGCAGCGATCCAACACCAACGGGTCGTCTAACAACTGACCGGTGGGGATCAGGCGACCGGCAGCGCTTGCATGCCGCCCTGGATGATCTTCCGGAGGCCGGCCACGGACAGCCGTGGCGTCTTCTTCTCCTCCTCGAAGATGATCTGGGCGAGCGTCGCCGTCGTCAGATCCGATCGGGTCGTGTTGTCGACAACGCGAACGTCGTCTCCCGCACGCACCATCGCCGCGATGTGATCGAGGGTCACATAGCGGCTGTCGCGCGTGTCGTAGAGCTTCCGATTCGCGTACCGTTTGATTGTGCGTGCAGTGTTCATTGTCCTAGGGTGTCATAGCCAATTACGCGCGTCAATCATGTAATGCATCAAACAAAACAAATTTTTGTGTTCGAAAAACACCCTGTAGTTATTGATACTTACAAATGTGACGATCGGCTAACTTAAGGTCACCTTTGGTGGGACGGAACGTGCGGCCAGCACAACGCATTCGTTTTCCACGCGCGGTGTTGAGTCTCGCCATCACGTGCGTGGACGATTGCATGGCAGCACACGACGAAAAAAATCATTCCGCGCGCACCGGCGCGACGTCGGAAGCGAATTTTCTAGGAAAGATCTAGCGACGCGCGCGCACGGATATCAGCGGCGCACGCGTGCGATCATTTCAGTCGCACCTACCGCGAAACGATCAGCGTCGACGTCAGGAACGATCCGCGCACGAGCGGCTTCATTGCTCTCCGGACCGTCGTCGTCGACGGAGAGCGGCACTTACTTGTGCTTCTCGGCCTCGTCCTCGTCGAGCTTCTTCGCGCTTCCCTTGGCCTCAGGCGACACGTCGATCTCGTTCTGTGCGTTCACAGAGCGTTTAAAATTTTTGATCGCCTTCCCCAAACCATCGCCGAGCTGTGGCAGCTTCGTAGAGCCGAAGACCACCACGACGATGAGAAGGATGAGGACGAGTTCGCCGAAACCCATTCCGAAGGGCATATGCTCAACTCCTTCGGCCATCTATAGCAGTCTCACCAAAACAATCAACCAAGGGCGGTACGTTTTTTGGCGGGAGGCGAACAATCCGATACGATCGGTCCTTTCATGCCGGTTAGGTGTTCGTCCCGACGCGTGATGGCCTTGCTCCTGGTCGTGGCGGCCGGCCTGGACCGACCCGTGTACGCGGCGTCCGGGCCGCATCATTCGTCGTCGGGAGGCAGCTCTTCGGCTCCCGCCGAAGAAAGCGCCTCCGAACGGCGGGCGGTGCGTGGCAGCGCGCTTGATGAAGATGGTGGCGAGAGTGCCGAGCTGCGGGAGCTGCGCCGGTTCGAGGAGCAGGCTTTTCCGCGCGGGCCGATCGTGTCACACCCTGACGCCGAGGGCGGCAACACCGATCCTCCCACGCCGCTGCCTGGACACTGGGGTGGTTCGGGCGATATCCCGCCCGAGCTGCGTTCGCCCGAGAGCACGCCGCGCGCGGCGACGACGCCGCCCGATCCCGATTCCGAATGGCTGCGCGCCTTGAAGCTGCCGGACATTCCGGTGCGCTGGGATCCACAGGTGCTGCGCTACCTGGACTATTTCAAGAACGATCCCAAAGGCCATCTGGTGATGGGCAACTGGTTGCGCCGCGCTGGTCGGTTTCATGACCTGTTCGAAAAGACGCTGCAGCAGCAAGGCCTGCCAAAAGATCTCTTCTACGTCGCCATGGTCGAAAGCGGCTTTGACACCAGCGCCCGTTCGCACGTCGGGGCCGGCGGCATCTGGCAGTTCATGCCTGGCGCCGCCCGCGCCTACGGCATCGAGATTGGCTACTGGATCGACGGCCGTCGCGATCCGGAACGATCGGTGGACGCGGCGGCGCGCTATCTGAAAGATCTCTACGTTCGCTTCGGTTCGTGGCCGCTGGTGCTGGCCGCGTACAACGCTGGCTACGGCGCCGTGCTGAAGTCGATCACCCGTTACAACACCAACGACTTCTGGGAGCTCATCCGTCACGAAGCTGGGCTGCCGTGGGAGTCGAGCATCTACGTCCCGAAGATCATGGCCGCGGCCATCGTCGGGCACAACCAGGAAGCATTCGGTTTTGCCGATGTCGTCGTCGATCCTCCGTTTGCCTACGAATCCGTGCAGGCGCCAGCCGGCACGTCGCTGGCGACGGTGGCGCGCGCCGCGGGAGCCAAGCTGGAGGTGATCGAAGCGCTGAATCCGCACCTGGTCCGCGATCGCGTGCCCCCGGGGCGTTCAGCGACGTCGGTGCGCGTGCCGCCTGGCGCGTCGGCCGCTTATGCCGACGCGCTGGACGCTGCGCGTGGCCCCGGCGATCGAATGGAAACGGTGGTCCTGCGTTTCGGCGAGACCATTGATGACGTGGCTCGGGCCTGCCGGATCGCCCCGCGCGAATTGCGGCGTCTGAACGGCGTCAAAGACAGCGGCGAGCTGCGGGCCGGCGTCACTGTGCTGGTGCCCAAGCGCCCGACGGCCAAAGACAAGGACGCCGCGGTCAAAGCCGGCGGCACCGACAGCGCCGACGACGCGCCCGTCGCTGAACGTGAGAGCCAGCCTGTCGACGACCAGCAGATCGTCGCTGTGCCCGACCGAGTGTTTTCTTATGAGGGACGCGAGCGCGTCTTCTACAAGACCCGCGACGGCGATTCGCTGGAGGACATCGGCGAAGCGTTCGGCGTGAAGGTCGACGATCTGATCGAATGGAACAACCTCGACGCCACCGCCAAGCTGCACCCGAACATGGTGGTGCAGATCTTCGTGCGCAAGGATTTCGATCCGGCGGGTGTGGTGGTGCTGGATGCTGCGCACGTGCGGGTGGTGACGCTGGGCTCGGATGAATTTCTGGAGCTGGAGGCGGCTCGACGCGGGAAAAAGCGCCTCTTCTATCAGTGCAAGGGCGGCGACACGCTGGCCCGGGTGGGCCGACGCTATGGTCTCACGCCGGGGGATCTGGCGCGTATCAACCGTTTCTCTTACAGCAGCGAACTGCACGACGGGCAGCGCATCGTCGTCTATTCACCGGTGGGCGGTCCGCCGCACGAGGTGACGATGGGGATGGCCGCGGGCAACAAGCGCGGCAAAGCCGGTCCGTCGCCTGCGGTTGGCATGTCGCACGCGGCGAAATCGTCGGCATCGGCGGGACACGCGTCGCCGTCAAAGCCGCTGGCCAGGGCCATCGCGGCCGGCAAGGCACGGGTCGCCAAGCCGAGCGCGGCGAAAAAGAAATAGCCCAGTCTTGCCGAGGGTCGTCGTCGAGCCCGCGCTGGCTGGGTTGAGACTGGACCAGTTCCTGGCGCGGGCGCTGGGCGCGACCAGCGTGCACGCCGCGCGCCGCCTGATCGCCGCCGGCGAGGTGTGCATCGACGGTCGGGTGGTGGCCAAAAAAGGCGATCGGGTGGCGACGGGGCAGATCGTGTCGCTCGCCGGAGCTGGCGCGCGCGAAAACGCCGACCAGGATGCCGGCCTGGTGGTGCCCGACCCCGCGGTGGTGCTGCCGGTGCTGTTCGCCGACGCTGATCTGGTGGCGGTGAACAAACCCGCCGGCGTTCCCTCGCACCCGCTGCGGCCAGGCGAACGCGGCACCGCCGCCAACGGTCTTTGCGCGTTGTGGCCTGAGTGCGCACGGGCCAGCGTCGATCCGCGCGAGGCAGGCCTTGGCCACCGTCTCGATCGCGACACCAGCGGCGTGCTGCTGGCGGCGCGCAATCGAGCCGCGTGGGAAGCGCTTCGCGCGGCGATCGGAGATCCCGCCTGCGAGAAAACCTACCTGGCTTTGGTGGCCGGCGCGCCGCCGGCGCGCGGGCAATTCGATGGCGCCATTGGCCGCCGCGGCCGGCGCGGCGCGCGCGTGGCGATCGACGGCGGCCGCCGCCCACTACCGGCGCACACCGAATGGGAGACGCTGTCCTTGCTCGACGGTGGGTCGGCGTTGGTGCGCGCGCGGCTGCATGCGGGCCGCGCGCACCAGGTCCGCGCGCATCTGGCGGCGGCCGGTTTTGCCATCCTCGGCGATCCCATCTACAGCGACGAATCCGCGCAGGCGGTGGCGCGGGCTTTGAACGTCGAGGCCTTGCGCCTGCACGCCGAGTCCATTCGCCTGCGGCATCCGCTGACCGGCGCGCCCCTGCTGGTGGTGGCGCCGCCGCCCGTGTGGGCCGCGGGCCGCGCTCCGTCGTCGTCGCCGTCATCGTCGTCGTAAGCGCTACAGCGTCTGCAGGTAGGCCACCAGGTCGGCGATCTGCGCGGCGCCCAGCGGCGACGTGACACCGTGGTGGTCGCCGCCGCCACAAGGGCCAAAGCGATCGGCCAGCGTGGGCGCGCAGCCGTCGTGCATGTACGGAGCGCGGGCGGCGACGTTCAGCAACGACGGCACTTGAAACGTTCCGTCGGTGCCGACGTCGGCGGACATGTTGTTGGTGAACCTGTCGCCGTTGTGGCAGGAAGCGCAGCCGACCGACTTGTCATTGAACAGCTGGTGGGCGCGGTGGCGCTGGTCACGGGAGTGTTCGGAGCGCCAGCGCCGGCGTCAAAGCTGATGGTCCCGGTGCCGACAGGATCGGTGCCTGCGTCAATCGAGCCATTGAAAATGTTCGGCTGACAGGGGCCGTGCCTGCCGTCGTTGCGGCAGCCGACCGATGGGTCGCTGACGTCGGTGATATCGGCGGCGAAAACCCGCGGCAGCACCGGCGCACCACCGGGCGAGCCGGCGTTGGTGGCGTTGCCGGCCGCAATCAGCGCGACGCGCTTACCGTCGGGAGAGATCGCGATGTCGACCGGCAACACCATGCCGGGGATGGCAGGCACAGACTTCGGCATCGCATCGGCCGTGGCCACCATCACCGCCGTCTGCACGATGGCGTCGCACGGATTGAATGATCCATAGCCGCCGTTTTGCGCCGGCACTTCGTCCACCAGGCCGCGCTGGTGCACCATCGCGTAGCCGCCGCCGGGAACGGACACCGTACGCCAGGCGACCGCCGCGGAGAAAGTCTGGCCACCGCGCGCTTCCTGGGAGGCGAACTTCGGCGGCGTCAACCGCTGGGTCACCGTGCCCGACGCGTCGACGGTCAACACCTTGGATCAGCAGCACACAGCAACGATCGTGCCGCTGTCCGCGGTGGCCAGTTCCGCGGCGGCGGGCGCGGGAATTGCCGCCGCAGACACGTCGACTTTCTGACATCGTCGTCGCGGGGGCGGCCGGTTTTCCGTCGAGTGCTGGCGATCGGCGACGATTTTCCCACCACGCTGCGCGCCGGGGATCGATGATGGCGCCGTGGAGCCATCGCCGATCAAAAGCGCCGTCGTCCTGCAGCACGCGCCGACCGAAGGACCCGGGCGCGTGGCCGACCTGCTGGCCGAACAAGGGGTCGCCGTTTCTTGCCGTCAGGTCTACGCCGGCGAGCCGGTGCCTGGCCACCTGGACGACGACGCGCTGCTGGTGGTGATGGGCGGCCCGATGGGCGTGGGCGACGCCGGCGATCGCCGCTATCCGTTCTTGGGGCGCGAGATCGCCTTGCTGCAGCAGTTGGTGGCAGCCGATCGGCCGGTGCTGGGAATCTGTTTGGGCGCGCAGCTCCTGGCGGCGGGCGGCGGCGCGCGGGTTTACCCGAATCGCCGGCCCGATCGTTTCGGCAATTGGTCGGTGGTGCGCGAGGTGGGGTGGGGGCCGGTGGACTTTCTCGGCGTGGACCGCGAGCCCGCGCTGGTCGGGTTGCGCGCGCTAGAGATGATGCTGCACTGGCACGGCGACACCTTCGATTTGCCGGCCGGCGCCGTCCACCTGGCTTCGACACCGGCGTGCCCGCATCAGGCCTTTCGGTTGGGCACGTGCCAGTTCGCCTTGCAGTTTCACTGCGAGCTGGACGCCGACACCATCATCCGCTGGGTAAGTGAGGACGCGGCGTTCGTGCGCGCGGCCAACGGCGTCGGCGGCGGCCGGCAAATCATCGCCGACACCGTGGCGAATTTTCCAGCGGCGCAGCCGATGTGGGATCAACTTTTGCGCAACATCCTGGGCGTGCTCTTGCATTCGCCAGGTGGCCAAGAATAGAAATCGCCGATGGCCTCGCCGAACAAGTTCACCCTGGGATTGGTGCAGATGCGCTGCTCGCCGTCGCCCGACGACAACGTCGAGCGCGCCGTGGTCCACATCCGCGACGCGGCGGCGCGCGGGGCGCAGGTGATTTGCCTGCCCGAACTTTTCCGCACGCAATACTTTTGTCAAAGCGAGGACCACGCAAATTTTGATCTGGCCGAGGCAATCCCCGGCCCGACGACGGCGACGCTGGGCAAGGTGGCGCGCGAACTGAAAGTGGTGATCATCGGTTCGCTGTTCGAGCGACGAGCGGCCGGCATCTATCACAACACGGCGGTGATCCTGGACGCCAACGGCGAGCTAGCCGGCATCTACCGCAAGATGCACATCCCGGACGATCCGCTGTTCTACGAAAAGTTTTATTTCACCCCTGGCGATCTCGGTTTCCGCGCCTTCGACACCGCGTTCGGTCGCCTGGGCACGCTGGTCTGCTGGGATCAGTGGTATCCGGAAGGGGCGCGCCTGACCGCGCTGTCGGGGGCTGACGTGCTGTTTTACCCGACGGCCATCGGCTGGCATCCAGCAGAGAAAGCCGAGTTCGGCGCCGCCCAGGCGTCGGCCTGGCATACGATCCAGCGCGCGCACGCCATCGCCAACGGCGTCTACGTCGCCGCCGTCAACCGGGTCGGCCACGAGATCCCGGCGGCGCCACCGGGCGGCGCGGGGATCGAATTCTGGGGCGGCAGCTTCGTCGCCGATCCGTTCGGGGTGGTCTTGAAAGAGGCGGGAGGGACCGACGAGGAGATCGTGATCGTCGCTTGCGATCGAGCCCATCAAGAAACGGTGCGCCGGCACTGGCCGTTCCTGCGCGACCGCCGCATCGACGCCTACGGACCCATTACCCGCCGCTTCATCGACGAATGACCGCCCCGACACCGTCGGCGCTGGGCTATCGCATGCCGGCCGAGTGGGAGCCGCACGAAGCGACCTGGCTGGCGTGGCCCCACGAACGGCGCGACTGGCCCGGCAAGCTGTCGCCCATTCCGTGGGTCTACGGCGAGGTGGTGCGGCACCTTTCGCCCGGCGAGCGCGTGCGTATCCTGGTCAAGGACGCGGCGCTGGAACGAAAAGCGCGTGCGCTGCTTTCGCGGGTGGGCGTCGATCTCGGCCAGATCGATTTTTTCCGCATCCCCACCGATCGCAGCTGGACCCGCGATTTCTGTCCCCTGTTCGTCAAGGCCCGCGATGGGCGCGTCGGCTTCACCAACTGGCGTTTCAACGGTTGGGCGAAGTACGCCAATCACAAGAAGGACGACGCGGTCGGCGATCGTCTGACCGCGCGACTTCGCAAACCGCACTGGACGCCGACGGTGGCGGACCGCCAGGGGCGGGCGCAGCGGGTGGTGCTGGAAGGCGGCAGCATCGACGTCGACGG
Organism: Polyangia bacterium; assembly: GCA_036268875.1. Lineage (GTDB taxonomy): Bacteria > Myxococcota_A > Polyangia > Fen-1088 > Fen-1088 > DATKEU01. The sequence continues at coordinate 103,119 of DATATI010000014.1, forward strand.
GCGCGGGACGTTGCTGACCACCGAGGAGTGCCTGCTGTCGCCGGTGCAGGGGCGCAATCCCGCGCTGTCGCGCGAGCAATTGGAGGCGGCGATCGGCGCGCACCTGGGCATTCGCAAGGTGCTGTGGCTGGGCGATGGGATCGTGGGCGACGACACCCACGGACACGTCGACGATCTGGCGCGTTTCGTCGCCGAGGCCACGGTGGTGGTCGCCACCGAGGGCGATCCCGCCGACGCCAACTTTGAAAAGCTGCGCGAGAACCGCCGCCGCCTAGACGCCATGACGGACGCCGACGGTCGCGCGCTGCGGGTGGTGCCGTTGCCGATGCCGGCGCCGGTGGTGCTGGACGGCGTGCGCCTGCCGGCCAGCTACGCGAACTTCTACATCGGCAACGCGGCGGTGCTGGTGCCGACGTTCAACGATCCAAATGATCGGCGCGCCCTGGAGATCATCGCTGGGCTTTTTCCCACCCGAAAGGTGGTCGGCGTTCACGCGGTGGATCTGGTGTGGGGCCTGGGCACACTGCACTGCATGACGCAGCAGCAGCCGGCCTGACGCGCTGGCGTCCGGCGAAGAGCGGATTCCGGGAACTTCCCCGCCGCTGCCCGTTTTGTTTTCACGGTGGCGTTTTGCGACTAAAGCGGATCGATGACCGTCCGATGCTAACCGCGATGCTGGGGAGAGGTCTGTCTTTGAGTGGCGGGGAGGATTCACAGCTTGCCTGACACTGCCGTACAGGCCGCTGCGCCGATTTCCGCGCCGCCGTTGCCCGGCGAGCGGTACGGGCGCTACCAGCTGCTCGAGCGCATCGGCAAGGGCGGCATGGCGGAGATCTTTCGCGCCGTCAGCGGCGGCATCGAAGGCTGGAGCCGCCTGTTCGTCATCAAGCGCATCCGTCCGGAGAAATCGCAGTCGCGCGAATTCATCCGTATGTTCTGCGAGGAAGCCCGCCTGTGCGCGATGCTTCACCACCCGAACATCGTGCAGGTCTACGACTTCGGGCAGATCGACGGCAGTTACTTCCTGGCCATGGAGTACCTGCACGGCAAAGATCTGTCGACGTTGATGCGGGCCTTGCGCGCCGCCCGCGGTGCGGTCCCGCCTGCGGTCGCGGCCTTCATCGCCCAGCAGGCGGCGCTGGGATTGCACCACGCGCACGCGCTGGTCGACGGCAGCGGGCAGTCGGTGCACATCGTTCATCGCGACGTCACGCCGTCAAACATCATGCTGCTGCGAACCGGCGCGGTGAAGATCCTCGACTTCGGCATCGCCAAGGACGTCCGCCAGGGTGAAAGCGAAGTGATTGAAACCGACGCCGGTCAGGTGAAGGGCAAGCTGGCTTATTTGGCGCCCGAGCAGGTCCGCGACGTGCCGCTGGATGGTCGCGCCGACGTGTTCTCGCTGGGCGTGGTGCTGTGGGAGATGTTGACCGGTCAGCGTCTTTTCTCCGCCGAGAGCGAGTTCCAGACCATGCGCAACGTGCTGATTCTCCCGATTCCGACGCCGTCGATGGTGCGTCCGGGGATTCCGGCCGCGCTTGACGCCATTGTCGCCCGCGCCCTGGAACGCGAGCGCAACAAGCGTTATCCAACGGCAGCGGCGATGGCCGCCGAGCTCGAGCAGGTCGTTCATCACGAACGGTTCGTCGGCCAGGCCGTTCCGCGGTTGCTCGAACAGCTTTTCGGCGAAGATCCCAGTGGGCTGACGCCATCACCAGGGCCGGAGGCTTTGCTGGCTGGAACGGGAGTGGAAAACGCCGGCGGACGTCCGGCGCTGATCGAAGTGCCGCGCACGCGCAGCAGCAGCGCCGGTGGGCGATCATCGTCCAGCGTTCGCCAGATTCCACTTGGCTTGGGGCCGCCCGACGCCGCTGCCGAGGTGTCGCTGGAGATTCTCGACGGCGCAGCGCCGAGCGCTGCCGGTCGGTTCGCCGCCGCCACCAGGTTGGTTTCGGCCCATCGCCGGGCCACCGCCGTCGGTGCGGCGACGTTGATCGCCGGCTTGATCGTCGCCTTCGGATGGCACCGCGCGCCGGTGGTCGATCGGCCGGTGGTCGTGGCGCCACCGGCGGCCATCGCCGGCACCGTCGTCGAATCGTCGCCGCCCATGCCAGCGTCGCCATTTGCGCCGCCGGCCCTCACCACGGCCGTGCATCGCCGGCCGCCGGCCCAGTTGGTCGCCCGCGCCGGAACACCGCGCACGAAACCGGCGCACCGCCGCTCGTCGCACGAGATCGCGGCCGACTTGACCCTCAATCCGTTTCGCTGACGCCCGACGCGTGATCAGTCGAAGCGGGCGAGGTCGGTTTCGCTGAGCAGGTACAGCGCGCGCAGGAACGTCAGCAATTCTTCCGGTGCGGTGAAGTGACTCATCCAGGCGCGCAGCGTGCGCTGGCCGTCTAGCATTTCCAGGACCTCGGCGGGCGTGGGGCCGAGACGGAATGACTCGGGCGGGATCCGCGGGCGCTCACTGGACGAAACCTGGCAATCGAGCAGGCTGGTGAAACGACTCTCCAGCAGCTCGTAAGGCAGATTCAGCACGCCGGCGCCGAGGATCTCGAAGGTGTCCAGGCCCAGCGGGAAACTTTCCTGCGCGTTGGTGACGCCGCGGAAGAAAGCGAACGTTCCGTCGGTCCAGGCAAAGACGTCAATCACCCGATCACGCACCTGTTGCGACAACCAGCGAAAGACATCGAGCGGCTTTAACATGCCCAGGCCCACCAGCGTGTCGCCCAGCTTGCCAGCGTATTGCGGCAGCATGCCCAGCGCCTTCTCCAGTTCGGCGGCGCTGAGAGCGCCTTTGCCAACCAGATATTCGCCGAAACGATCGCTCGGCAGGCTGGAGTTCACCGACTCGGGTGCGCCCGACACCAGATAGACCTCCTTGGCGTTACCGCCGAACTCGAAGCGCAAAAGGCCGGTCTCCTGCGCCACCGCCAGATCAGAGAAGATGCGCATCGGCGTGATGATGTTGACGTCGCCGGCGCTGTCGGGTGGTCGGTTGGGCGCGCCCGAGACGAAACGACCGACGTCGCTGCGCGTGCTGGCGGCGCGCACCCGCGACAGGGAGGCGCCGGCCGGCAGCGGCGTCCAGCCGGTGCCGCGCACCGACGAGCGCTCGGCGTCGTTCACCCACTGATCCAGATCGACGACCGACAGCGGCTGCGCCAGCGCTTGGCCCAGCAACGTGCCGCCCGGCGCTTTCATGGTCTCGGCCGCGGTCTTCGCCGCCGGGGCCAATGCCGCGTCGGGCAGCGGTCCATCGATCTCGATCTGCAGATCGGTGGTGGGCTCGTCTACGGCCAGGCGGCGGGTGGGCAGGGCGCTGGGGTTGTTATTCGAGCGGGGGACAGCGCCGGGCCCGCTGTCAGCGTTGGACAGCGCGCGACTGGCCGCATCGCGCGGTTCGGGCAGCTTGCGCGCTTGCTGGGTCAGGCGCGCCACCGTTTCGGGCTTGTCGGCGAACAGATCGGAGACGAAGTGGCGCAGGTCGGTGGTGCTGATGCGCTTGCCGGCATTGAACAAATACTCCGCCAGATCGTCGCGAAATTCGGCGGCGGTGGGGTAGCGCTGCTCGGGATCTTTCTTCAGCGCGCGGCGCACGATGTGGTCCAGCGCCGGCGGCAGGTCGTGGCAAAACCTGTCTAGTCGATCCAGATGCGCGTCGCGCACCATCAGCAGCACATCGAGATCATTCGGCGCGGTGAACAGCCGGCGGCCCATGAACATCTCGGCCAGCACCACGCCCACTGCGAACAGATCGCTGCGCGCGTCCATCGACGAGCCGACCACTTGCTCGGGCGACATATAGCCGTACTTGCCCTTCAGCGTGCCAGCCTGGGTCTTTGATTCACGCTCTTCGGCGCGGGCGATACCAAAGTCGCCCAGCTTCACGTCGCCGGTCTTGGAGAGGAAAATATTCGACGGCGAGATGTCGCGATGAACCAGGTTCATCGGGCTGCCGTCCATGTCGCGGGCGTTGTGCGCGTAGTCCAGCGCTTCCAGCACTTCGATGCCGATGAAACAGGCCAGGTGCAGCGGCAAACGCAGGCGTTTTTGCGCGCAGGTGCGCAGCAAGGCCAGCGCGTCGAAGCCGTCGATGAATTCCAGGGCGATGAAGTACTTGCCGGTGACTTCGCCGAAATCCAGAATCTGCACGATCTTCGGGTGGGTCAGCTGCGCCGTCAGCTTCGCCTCATCGATGAACATCGACATGAACGTCTTGTCCGACGCCAGGTGCGGCAGGATCCGTTTGATGACCAGGATCTTCTCGAAGCCGTGCGACGAAACGATCTTGGCCCGAAAGACCTCGGCCATCCCTCCGATGGCCAACCGCTGCAGCAGCGTATAGCGGCCGAACTGCGAGGGCAATGATGCAGGTCCCTCGGTCGCCATGTGTCAAGGACTATAGCAGTTGTCGTTGACCTTACGGAGAAAGTAGCCGCCGTCAGCGCCGCTTGAGCATGGCGCGGCGCAATTGCAACGGATCTTGCGACTCGCCCACCAGCTCCAGCGCGCGGTAGGCGGCGCGTCGGGCGCGGGCCTGACTTTCTTCATTGAGAGCCGACAGCGCCAGCGCACGTTTGCCTTCTTCGTAGTAACGCGCCTCGTCCGGCACCAGTTGTTCGCGAAAGAGCCGCGCGGTTTCGGAGTCGCCTTTTTCTTCGACGTAAGCGCCGAGCGCGTTGAAGCGGGCAATGGACATCGCCTTCAACGTCAGGTGGCCGGCCGACGATCGCTCCTCGGCGGTCTGCAGCGAGCGCAGGAAGGCGAACAACTTGGAGTAGCCGCCGTCGCGTGGGTTGTACGCGCTGAGGTCGACGCCGATGGCCGACAGTCGGGCGGCGATCTGTCGGTAGTGTTTGGCCCCGTCACCACATTGCTCGGCCAGGATCAACTTGGCGGAGAGATCGTCGCAGTCGGCCACCCACAGCGCGGCCACCTCGGCGCCTTCGATGGCGGCTTTCAGCGTCAAGCGCAGCACGTCGGCGACGTCGAACCCTTCCTTGGCAATTCCGGCGGTCAAGATGCCGATCAGGCGTTCAATCGACGTGTGGTTCTTGGCGTCCATTTCGGAGACGAACGTCTCGGCTGCGGTCATGGGGAGTTTTGCTCGGTCAAGAGTTGAATGCAGCGCGCCATCAAGCCGCAGGGGATGAGTGACGATGGCAAGGAGAAGAACCTGCCACAGGTCTCGATTCATAGCCACCGGCACGGCAGGCCGGCAACCCGGGAGAAACGGTTTTGTCAGTACCACGCAGCATGGTTCGGGCCGCGCTTGGGGTGATCATGATTTCCTTCGCCGCGTGCGGCGGCGATGGAGCGGAGGCCGGGATCACGCCGGCCACCGCGCAAGAGACCAGCAGCGTCGGCGGCACGGTCGGAAGTGTCCTGGTCGACGTGCCGGTGCCCGACGATCCGGTCACCGACAATCTCAGCGGCAGCAGCACGGCAGCGCCGCGGGTGATTTTCCTGGCCTACGCCGACGGCACGGCGCTGCCCAGGACCGACGTCAACGCCTGCACGGGCACCGCGCCCAAGTTCGTCTGCAACTTTGCTCCCTCGCTGGAAGAGTGCCAGCGCCAGATTCAGACCTATCTGGACAAGTGGTACGCCGACCTCAACATCGTGTTCACGCTGAAGCGCCCGACCAGCGGCCGCTTTTACACCGAGGTGGTTTCGTCGGGCGGCGGGTCCTGGTGCGGCGTCGACGCGCGCGTGGCCGGCGTGGCGCCCTTCCTGTGCAATGATATTTACGGCGGCGTGGCCTACACGTTCATGGGCGGCGACAGCGCCAAGCAGACCGCCACCATCATCGCCCAGGAGCAAGCGCACCTGGTTGGCCTGGAGCACACCAACAGCGACGACGATCTGATGCTGCCGACCATCTGCCACAACTGCGATGGCTTCGAGGACGCCAACAACACGGTGATGACCGATCGCTGCGACCGTCCGACCCAAAATTCCTATCAGCTGATCAAGGAACGCCTTGGCACCTGGCCGGGCGGTGCCAAGCCGGCGGTCTTTGGTTGCATCAGCGACACCCAAGCGCCGACCTTGACCATCACCGAGCCGGGCGACGGCGCGGCGGTCGGCCACGATTTCTCGGTGCGCGTCGAGGCGCAAGACGAGTGCAGCCTGAGCAAGGTGACGGTCAGTGTGTCGCCGCAAAAGTTGACCGCGGCGCTGACCACCGGGCCGTTTCAATGGGATCTGACCAACATCACTGGCCGACAAACCATCACGGTCACCGCCGTCGATGGGGCCGGCCACACGACCTCCAGCAGCGTCACGGTGACGGCCGGGACGGCGCAGGCGATCTCGGTGCCAGGCGACGATCCGACGAAGGCGCACGGTTGCGCGCTGGGCGGGGGGGCGTCGGGTACCTCGGGCGTTGGCGGTGCGCTGGTCGGCCTTGGCCTGTTGCTGGTGCGCCGCCGTCGTCGCGCCGCGCGCTGAACTCGTTCGTTCAGGGCGTGTTCTTGTACCGCACGGCCATCCACGTCGGGTCGGTGCACAGGCCACAGGTCGTCGGCGGGTAGAAGAACGACCGGGCGTTCTGATCGTCCATCAACTGAAAGCGAAACCAGGCCAGCGCCGGCGCGTGCATGGCGGCGCTCATGGCGTCCTCGTGCACGCCCTTGAAGGCGGCGGTGACGAACGGCGAGGTGACGGCGGCCAATGTTTGATCGGCGACCATCGTCGAGCGATCATCCATCGTCGCGCTGATCAGCAAAAGCGGCGCGGTCTGCTTGCCGAGGATGCTGGCGTCGGCTTCGAAAGAGAGGATGGGCATCAGCGGCAGGCTGGCCACGATTCCGGTGGTACCCGGCTTGTTGGCCGCGGCGGCCAGCGTGGCGCCGCCGCCCTGTGAATGTCCGGAGGCGCCGATCTTCGTGAGGTCCAGGACGTTGTGAAAGGGGCTGGCCGCGGCTCCATTTTGCGCCACCAGCCAGTCGATGGCGGCCTTGTGTACGCCGCCGCCGGCGGTGGTGTTGGTGTGCGCGCCGATCACCACGAACCCGTACGACGCCCAGTGGTCGAGGAGATCCTTGTACAGATCGATGGCGTACAGCGTGCCGTTGTTCCAGCTGATGATCGGGTGCTTGCGTCCGCCCGCGCCAAGATCAACGGGACGGAAGATGTCGTACCCGTTGCCGGGGCCGGTGTTGTTGGTGCGCATGGTCGCGAACGGGCCCGCAGCGGCATAGTCGGTGACGGGCGGCCAGGCGCTGCTGACGGCGATATCGGCGCCAGCGTCCGTCATGGTGCTGGCGTCGATGTCGGCGGGCGCGCCGCCCGAGCCGGCCGCCATTCCCGCGTCGGGTTGTCCACCGCTGCCCACGGTCTCGCCGCCGGTGCCGGCCGTGGTTTGGCCGGCGACACCGCCGCTGCCGGCCGTTGTTGCACCGGAGCCGCCGGCGCCGCCACTGCCGCTGCCGCTCGCGCCGCCGGAACCGGACGAGCACGCCGCGACCAGCGACACCCAGGAGACGAACAACACCAAACCGCGTTTCATCCAGACCTCCGGCCAAGAACGTCGGTGCGAGGTCAGACTACCACCATCGCCGGGTTGCCGGACGATAGGATGGCGGTCGAAAACCGATCTGCTGGCCGGGGCTGTTCGTATTCAACGCATGGGCGTTCATCCAAACCGGCCGGGCCATTTCCTGCCCTTGGCGAGCCCGCTTCCGGTGGCGTTTACCGGCCCCCCCGCGACAGAATAGGCGCCATGCCGTCGGCCGTCCCGCAGCACCACTTCTCTGACGAGATCCTGCTGGATTACTCCGCCGGCAATGCCAAAGAACCGCTGGGTCTGCCGGTCGCGTGCCATCTGGATCTGTGCCCCGATTGCCGCATACGCGTCCATGATCTTGAATCGGTGGCCAGCGCGTCGTTGCTGACCTTCGGTTTTCCGCGCGCCTCGCGTGACGTGCGCGCGCGCCTGCTGTCAGAGCTGGGACCGAAGCCGTCGCCCGCCGCGCCGCCGGCCATCGCTCCCGAACTGGCGCCGCTGGATTTGCCGCCGGCGTTGCACCGCTACCTGACGCCGGCGGCGAACCCGCGCTGGCGGTTGTTGGTCCCAGGCGTGCGCGAAATCCGGTTGGGCCTGGGCGAGGCGGAAGCGGTCGGCCGGCTGGTGCGTTTGCGTCCGGGCGTGGTGATCCCGCTGCACGATCACGAAGGTCCCGAATACACGGTGGTCTTTCGCGGGGGCCTCGACGAAGGCGACGCCCACTTTCAACGCGGTGACGTGTGCGTGCGCGACCAGGGAATCGACCACGAACAACGGGTCGAGCCCGGCGAGGAGTGCGTGGCCCTGGTGATCAACCACGGCGGGCTGGTCCCGCGCACGCTGAAGGGCCACCTGTTCAAGTTCATCGCCGGCGGCTAAAAAATGCCGGCGCCCGGCTCGCTCAGGGAATGGTGGGGATCACGCACATGAAGATCGCCTGCACGTTGACGATCTTGCCGGCCATCAAGTCGGTGCAATAGCTGCCGCTGAGCACGATCGACATCTGATCGGTGCCGTAATCCCAGCCGGCGGTGGCGCTGCGTGGGATGTCCGTCCCGTCGCCCTTGACCGCCACCTTGTCCGGGAAAGGCGGCTTCATCGCCAGCTTGAACTCGCAGGAAAAAATCTTGCGCTGGATCATTCCCAGCGTCGCCACCAGGTCGTCCTTGTTCGCCACCGGGTAATACGACGTCGGCATACCGGTCTGCGGTTTCCCGCCGGCGATGGCCATCATGTTCAAGGTGGCATCCGAATTCACCGTCGTGTCGGCGGTGGCGATGCCGACCACGAACACCGGGATGCCCTTGCTGGCGCTGTCCATCACCGCGGCTATGGCGGCCGTGTCGTCGGCCAGGTTGTCATTGTTGACCGAGCCGCAATTCGGCAGTCCGTCGGTAGCCAGGAGAATGTACTTGGGGTTGGTGTCGGGCAAGGCGGTCAGATAGTCCGCCGCGCTGGCCACCGCCGCGCGGGTCGGCGTGGCCCCGCCTTTTGGCGTCTGGTCGGTGATGGCGGTGGCGATGGACATGGCGGCCAGGTCAGCGATTCCCACCGCGGGGGCGCCGACCGCGCCACAGCTTCCGGTGTCGGGAAAGACCTTCAGGCCCCAGCGGATCGTGGTCTCGGTCTTGCCGACCACATCGTTGATGGCCGCCGAGACCTGGGGCCACTTCGTGGTCGCCAGGCAAACCGCGTCCATGGCGGCGCAGTTGGTGTTGGCCGGCGTCTGCAACATCGACCCCGAGCGATCCAGCAGCACCAGCAGATCGGGCGGCGTCGATTCCAGCGCGAACGTCTGCATTCCGCAGGTGGGGGCGTCGACGCCCTGATCGTCGCCGCCGCCGTCGGTGGTGGCCAATGCGCCGCCGCTGCCACCGTCGGTGTTCCCGCTGGCGCCGCCGCTGCTTTCACCGCCGCCGCTGCTGCTGGCCGCGCCGCCGGCCCCGCCGCTGCCGCTGGCCGCGCCGCCGGCCCCGCCGCTGCCCGTGCCGCTGTCACCGCCGCTGCCAGAACCGTTGCCGTTTTTGCTGCCGCTCCAATTACAGGCGCCGGCCACGATCACATAAGCGAAGAAGAACCCACGCACTGCCCGCATTGTCTGCTCCCGAGAACCGATCGTCATTTCGTCCGTTAGTCGCGCCGGACTTGTTTCGCCATCAAGAAATAGCAAAGACAATTCTCGTACGCTGCCCAGAACGCCCGATGCGACGCGGCAGATGGGCAGAAAGACGACTGCTGGGGCTGACGAGGTCCGTCGGGGCGAGCAGACCGCCCCGCGGCGGTGCGGCGCGGATCGCCGTTTGATCCAAGATTCGCCCGCCCAGATCGACGTCGTCGGCCTCCAACCGTCCGCCCAGGCCCCCGCGCGACCGGCGGCCGGCGTTTAACGCAGGGGCGCTGTCGGGTCCACGCTCGTGTATCGTTTGCGCGGATGCCGCCGCTTTTGCCTTGGCAGTGGACCTTGGGCGCCGTGTGCGCGCTGTTCGTCGGCATCGCCAAGAGCGGCGTGCCCGGCTTCGGCATCGCTGTGGTGCCGCTGATGGTCCTGGCGGTGGGCAGCGCGCGAACATCGCCGGGTTGGTTGTTGCCGATGCTCTGCACGGCGGACCTGTTCGCCATCGCCTATTACCGTCGCCACGCTTATGCGCGCCGGTTGTTCAACCTGGCGCCCTGGGTGCTGGTGGGGATGGGCGCGGGGACGGTGGCCCTGGGTTGGGGCGAAAAGGTGATGCGGCCGATCATCGGCGCAGTGGTGCTGACGATGATCGCTGCGCATCTTTGGCGCAAGTGGCGTCGGCAAACGGCGGTGCCCACCGATTGGTCGCACAGCGCGCGTTACGGCGTGCTGGCCGGTTTCGCCACCACCGTGGCCAACGCCGCCGGGCCGGTGATGAACGTTTATCTACTATCGAAGCAGCTGCCGAAGGAAGAGTTCGTGGCGGCGGCCGCCTGGTTTTTCTTCCTCGTCAACCTGACCAAGCTGCCCATCTATGCCTGGCGCGGGATGATCAGTGGGCCCTCGCTGCTGTTCGATCTGTGTCTGGTGCCGGTGGTGGGCTTGGGCGCGCTGGTGGGGCGGCGGATCGTCAAACGCGTGGCCCAGTCCACTTTCGAGTTGGCGGTGCTGGGGCTGACGGCGACGGCCACGTTGCTGCTTTTCCTGCCGCACTGAAGAACGGCGCGCGTCCTTACGACGGCGGCGGCGACGGTGGCAGCCCACGGCGGGCCATCACCTGTTCAAAGCTGGCGCGCAAGCCGGGGACGTTGGCCGCCAGCAGGCCGAACTCGCGCTTGGGGATGGAAAGCACGGTCATCGCTTCCAGGCAGCGGACGGTGGCGTTGCGGGGCGCGCTGCCGAGCAACGCCATCTCGCCGAAGCAGTCGCCCGGGCCCAAGGTGGCGAAGACTTGCTCGCCGGCGTCGCCGGCTTTTTCGCCGCTGGCGCCCAGGCGACGCCGCACCACTTCGGCGCGTCCCGATAAAAGAATGTAAACCCGATCGCCCAGTTCGCCTTCGTTGAAGACCGTCTGTCCCGGTTCGAAGTGTTCGTGGGTGGCGCCGCCGGTGTTGCCGAGGCGGAGCTGGATGAGCTCGGTCGGCAAGATCAGATCCAGCGTCCATGCGCTGGCCACTTTGATCCGCCGGCCCCAGCCGGGCAGCTTGGACAAATAGATCGTGCGCCAGAGAAACCAGGCCAGAAAACCAGAGATCCCCAGACCGAAGATCTCCGCCACCGCGTTGCGCCGGCCGAGCGATCCCATCTTGCCCAGCCCCTTGAAATCGAACGCCCGCAGTCCGCTGCCGCCGTCGATGGTGGTGACGATGTTGGCGGCGGCGACCTGGGCTTGCCGGGTGGCGTGCTGGGCGGTGGGCGGGCAGGGCGCGCCGCCCGCGGTCGGCACCGATGCGCAGTCGCCCAAGGCCCAGATGTCGTCACGGCCCTGCACGCGCAGGTGGACGTCGACGATCAAGCGGCCGTTCTTCGTCTTCGGGAGCTCCAGCGTGTCGATCAGCGGATGCGGCGACGACGGAATGGTCGAGACCAGCGTGCGGGTGGGGATGGCGGTGCCATCGGAAAGGACAGCCGCCTCGGCGGTGGCCGCTTTGAGGCGTTGGTTCAGCACCAGCTCGACGCCGCGGCGGCGCAGGATCTTGGCGGCGAAGGCGCGCAGCTTGGGCGCCACCTCGGGCAGGATCTCGTTCTGACCGTGCACCAGCACCACGCGGATGTCGCGCGGATCGATGCGGCGGTATAGACGGGCGATGCCGCGCACGAAGTCGTTCAGCTCGGCCACCACCTCGACGCCGGAGAATCCGCCGCCGGCGACCACGAAGGTCAGCAGCTGCTTTCGCAGCACCGGATCGTCGTCTTCGACGTCGGCCTCCTCCAGCGCGCGGATGGCCCGCGCGCGCAGCTCCAGGGCGTCAGCCAGGTTCTTGAACGGCAGGGCGTGCTCGGGCAGACCGGGCAGGCCGCGGAAATCGGTGACCGTCCCCGGCGCCAGCACGAGGTGATCGAAGCGTTCGACGTGGGCGTGCGGCCGAAATCCAGGCGCGGCGGTGATGGTCTTGTTCGCCACGTCGATCGACTCCACGTCGCGCACCACCACGTGGGTGTGGCGCAGCAGGCGCCGCAGCGGGCTGACCACGTCGGTGAGGCCGATGGTTCCGGAGATCACCTCGGGCAGCATCGGTTGAAAGACGAAATAATTGTCGCGGCTGAAAAGATAGATCTCCCAATCGTCACGGCGGCGCAGCTTTTGCTCCAGCGCCTGTGCGGCATAGACGCCGGCGAAGCCACCCCCGACCACGACGATGCGTTTTTTCATTTGCCGGCCCTCTTCCGCCTCCGTTACGTCAGCCGTCGAACCTGGTTATGGAAAAACCTATTTCGACGCTGCCACCCAGGTGCCGTCCCACCCGGGCGGCGGCGGCGCGCCCAGCCAGTGCCGACACCGCTCGGCCAGGACGATACCGGCCTCATCATCGCCGAGCGTCGAAAGAAGATCGAGCGCCCGGGAGAATTCGCGCCGGTGAGCGGCGCAAAGCGCGCTTTCGTACGCCGCCAGCGCCGCGCGCCGAGCGGCCGCCCTGGCGTCGCCGGTGGCGCCCAGTAGTTCGTAGACGAAGATCGACTGCCCGCGGCCTTTCACTGCCACCCGATCGAGGCGACGAAAGATGAAACGCTCGCCGACCCGATCGTGGGTGGCCTGGCTGACCAGGATGGTGGTGCCGTACATCTTGTTCAGTCCTTCGAGGCGTGCGGCCAGGTTCACGCCGTCACCCATCGCCGTGTAGCTGAGGCGATCGGGGGCGCCGAAGTGGCCGACCATCACTCGATCGGTGTGTACGCCAAAGCGGGTCCGCCAGGGTGGCAATTCGGCGGCGCGCCACCAGGCCGATCGTCCGATGTCCTCGGTGGCGGCGGCGCAGGCCAGGGCGGCCCGGCAAGCGGAGACGGCGTGATCGGCGACTGGATCGGGCGCGTTGAAGATGACCATCAGCGCATCGCCGATGTATTTGTCGACGGTGCCGCCCAGGCCTTCCACGGCGATGGTGGCCGCTTGCAGGTAGCGGCCCAGGGCGTCGGCCAGCATTGTTGGCGGCAATTTTTCGGCGTGGGTGGTGAAGTCGGCGATGTCGGTGAAGATCAGTGAGACGTCCATCAGCTCGGCGCCCAGCACCGGATCGCGGCCGCTTTCGTAGAGGCGCCGCACCAGACCCACCGGGACGTACTTCACCATCGCCCGCAGGGCGGTCTTCGCGCGCTCGACGCTGCCGAGGGCGTCGCGCACCTCGCCGAAGGGCGACTGCACCGGGCCGGGTTCGAAGGTGAAACGACGCATGCCTTCCGTCGCCCGCACCAGCGCGCGCATGCCGACGCCGACGGTGCGCGCGCCGCCCAGCCCCACGGCGGCGATCACCACCACCACCACCACCATCATCAACAGCAAGCGATCGCGGGCGTGCGCGATGGCCCCGACGTACGCGCTTTCCGGCACGACGATCCCCACCAGCCATTGCTGCGCCCGGCCCTGCGCCACCGGTGAGAGGGTGACGAAGTACGATTCGCCGCCCACCGACATGCGCGAGCCACCGACGGTGCCCTGGCGCGCCAGGGTCAGCGCAGCCTGGATGGGCGGCGGGACGTTCGTCGGCACCACGCGTAGATCGCCTTCCGGATCGGGGTTGCCGTGGTCGTCGACCGGCGCGAAGAGATCACCGCCTTGCAGGCGCGTCACCAGCCGACCGGCGCCGTCGCAGATGAACATGCGGTGCGGATCGTCGGGTGATTTCTGGGCGGCGAACTGATCCAGCGTGTCGCTGGTGAGGCCGGCACGCAGCACGCCGACGAACCGCTGCTGTCCGTCGAAGATGGCCTTCTGCACGGTCATCACCTTGCGGCGCATGTCACCTGGTTTTTCTTGGTCGCGTTCGCTGTAGGCGAGATCGCTCCAGAGGCTGCGGCCGCGCCATTCCTGATTGGCGGCGGTGCGGAAGGTGTCGTGCCGGGTGGGATCGCCGTCGCTGTCGGGGACAACCTTGGTCAAGATCTGATCGCCGAGGTGCCCGGCGCGCTCGCGGAAGACGGCGATCTGCCGGCGGCCGTCGCGGGCCAGCACCATCGCTCCGTCGCTGTCATAGCGCTGGAAGGTACCGGCGGTCAGCGTGAGGTCTGTGAGGTTGCGCAGGGCGATGAGCTCGGCGGTGAGATAGCGGCGCAGACCGGCGGCGTCGCCCGCGTCGACGGCGCCCACCGCCAGCGCTTGCTCGAAATCGGCGACGGCGCGTTCGGCGCTGCCGAGATCGGACTCCAGCGCGGCGGCGATGCGGGCGGCGGCGTCGTGACGTGCGGATTCCCCGACCTTGATGACCGCCTGGTTGGCGGCGCGCACCGCCAGCAGCAGCACCGCGCCGGCCAGTAAGGCCAGCACGCCGACCATGAAGGCGAAGAAACGGGGCAGCGTCAACATCTACCGGGAACCCTCGAAGGACTCCCGGACCCTCCCGCGACGTCCACGCGCCGCGCGCATCAGCGCTCGATCAGACTGGGCAGCAGCACCGCCCCGGCCACCGCTGCCAGCATCATGCCGCCGACGTGGGCCAGCACCACGTGATCGGTGCCGGCAAAAGGACAAATAAAGTGCAACGTCAGCCCGCCCAGCGCGCCGCCGGCCGCACCCAGCGCCATGCCGATGCGCCGCGCGCCCACCAGCATCAGCTTGCGCAAGGCCACAAATCCCAGCAGCAGCAGCACGCCCGCCACGCGAAAGACGTAGCCGATGCAGTGAACGCAGGAATCAAACAACGTCCAGCCTCTGTCGGCGGGCAAAAGGCTGAGGCCCGGAACGTCGACGCTGAAGAACAGGGCGAACAGGAAGACGATCATCATCGCCACGAAGCTGATGCGCGATGAACGACCGGCGCCCGGCAGCACGTCGCCCGAACGCGGGATCAGCGCCGCGCCCAGCGACAGCACGAAGGCCCCGCCCCACATCGCCGCGCCGATGATCACCCAGGCGCGCGGCAGGCCAGGCATGTCCTGGCGCATGGGTCTCATCAGCATCGTCACCACCGGCCACATCAAACCCGCCAGTAACACCACGGCGAAGGCGGCGAAGCGCGAGCGCATGCGCACCGGCTTCATCTGCTGAACGGTCGCCAGCAGCTCCGCCGCGGGCGGGGGCGCCGCGCCGCCCGCACCCGGACCCAGGCCACCGCCGTTGGTGTCATGAGCGGTCATGCGAGGTCAATCTCCTCTTCGTTTTTCTTGCCCAGGATCTGGCGCAAGGTCACGTAGGCGCGGTGGGCGCGCAGCTTGATCGCGCCCGGCGTGCTGCCGGCGATCTGCGCCGCCTCGGCGTGCGACCGGCCGTGGACCTTGGTCAGGATCAACGCTTGCCGCTGGTTCTCCGGCAGGTGTTGCAACGCCGCCATGGCGGCGCCGGCGCGCGGCGATTCGGGTGTCGCCTGCGCGTCCTCGGCGGTGCCGGTGATGTCGGCGCGGGGTGGCGAGGGCAGCGTGCCGTCGACGGTCAGGCGGACGCGGCTGCGCTTGCGCTTGCGCAGCTCGTCCAGGCAGGTGCGGTGGGCGATGGTGTAAATCCACGGAATGGGGTTCGCCCCGCGCACGTACGCTGATCGCGCTTCGTGCACCTTCAAGAAGGTGTGCTGCAGGAGATCTTCGGCCGCCGCGCGATCGCCGATCAGACTGCGCAGATAGGCCAGGATGCGCGGCGCCAGCAAGGTGTAAAGCTGATGAAAGGCGGCCACCTCGCCGGCGCAATAGCGCTCCATCACCTGGCTGGCTTGGCTGGCCTCGGCATCCATGGATCGCAGTGGTCGTCGCGTTTGTTCGAAAAACTCCCGTGCCACGCCGATCGGGCCCCACGACCAGATCAGCGTGTCGCCTTGCTGCAGGGCAGGAGGATGGAAGAGAGCCGCTGCGATCACAAGACTATTTCCTGCGCGAACGTTTTGGTCTTTCTGTCGTCAGGCACCTGGGCGCAGGGCTGGCCGGGGCAACTTGGGCTGCGCGGCGCCTTTGCCCCGCAGTCGGGCGAGGAGGCCGTCCAGCGACAATGGGCCGGGGCCGGCCACGGCCAACCACACGAAGAACACCAGATAGCTCCACTCTTCGAAGCCGAACAGTGACGTGAAGTCTTTGAGGTCGTCGCGCTTTGCGGTGATGATGGCGATGACCATGGTGAACGCCATCGGCAGTGCCACGAGACGCGTGCCCAGTCCCAGGAGGATGAGGATGCCGCCGAAGAATTCCGTGCAAGCGGTCAAGCGCGCGTTGAAGCCCGGCATGGGAATGCCGAGGTCAGTGAAGAACTGGGTGACGTTGTCGAGCGTGTGCAGCTTGCCCCAGCCCGTGCCCATGAAGACGATACCGACGGTGAGGCGGGCCAGCAGGGGGCCAAACGGCGCCAGGCGGTCGCCGACGGCGCGCAGACGGGCAAGCAGGTTCGTGATCAGGTTCGGCATCGGTCAGTCCTCCAGTGCGGTTACTACGACGATGGTCGGCGCCGGTTACGACAAAAGCCAGCGTAACCCGCCGGTGGGGCCGGGCGTAGAGCCCACATGACACGCCATCCACCCGGACCACCGGCCGGCGACATCGGCGACGCGGAACGGCAGCGGCTGGACTCCGACGGCAAGCGCCAGCGCAACTGGAAACGCTTCGGTCCTTATTTATCCGAGCGGCAGTGGGGGACGGTCCGCGAGGACTATTCCGACGACGGCGATTGCTGGGAGTACTTCCCGCACGACCACGCCCGCAGCCGCGCCTATCGCTGGGGCGAGGACGGGCTGCTGGGGATCTGCGATCGACAGGGGCGGCTGTGCTTCGCGCTGGCGCTGTGGAACGGCGCCGATCCGATCTTGAAGGAACGGTTGTTCGGTCTCACCGGCCCGGAAGGGAACCACGGCGAGGACGTCAAGGAGCACTATTTCTATCTGGATTCGACGCCCACGCATTCTTATATGAAGGCGCTGTACAAATATCCGCAGCGGGCTTTTCCCTACGCTGCGCTGGTCGAGGAGAACCGCCGCCGCGGCAAGCACGACCCCGAGTTCGAGCTTGGCGACACCGGCGTGTTCGACGACCACCGGTACTTCGACGTCTTCGCCGAGTACGCCAAGGCCTCGCCCGACGACATCCTGATTCGCCTCACCGTCGCCAACCGTGGGCCGGAGGCGGCGCCGCTGGCGCTGTTGCCGACGCTGTGGTTTCGCAATCTGTGGGGCTGGGGCCGGGCCGGCGAAGGGTACTGCGGCAAGCCGGTGATGGCCGCCGTCGGCGAGCACGAGATCGACGTGCAGCATCCGCTGCTGGGTCATTACCGGTTGGCCGTCGATCCCGCTTTTCGCGGCGAATTGATCTTCACCGAGAACGAGACCAACAACGCGCGCCTGTTCGGCGCGGCGAATCCGTCGCCGTACGTGAAAGACGGATTTCACCGGTACGTCGTCGGTGGCGATACAAAGGCGATCAACCCGACGCGGGTCGGAACCAAGGCAGCGGCGTTGATGCATTTCACCATCGCCGCCGGTCAGGAGATCACCGTGCGCTTGCGGTTGACGGCGCGTGCCGGAAGGGACGCCGCGTCTGATCCGTTCGCCGACTTTGATTCCCTGTTCACCCAGCGCATCGCCGAGGCCGACGCCTACTATGAGGGGCACACCGGGCCGCTCGACCGCGATGAAAGTCTGGCCGTGCGGCAGGCCTACGCTGGGCTGCTGTGGTCGAAGCAGTTCTATCACTATGACGTTCGCGCCTGGCTGCAGGGCGATCCGGCGCATCCGCCGCCGGCCAGCCGGCGTTCCACCGGACGCAACGTCGAGTGGCAGCACCTTTACAATCGCGACGTGCTTTCGATGCCCGACAAATGGGAATACCCGTGGTTCGCGGCCTGGGATCTGGCCTTCCACATGATCCCGTTCGCCCGCATCGATCCGCACTTTGCCAAAGAGCAACTGCTGCTTCTGACGCGCGAGTGGTACATGCACCCGAACGGCCAGCTGCCGGCGTACGAGTTCGCCTTCGGCGACGTCAACCCGCCGGTGCACGCCTGGGCCGCCTGGCGCGTTTACAAGATCGCCGTCGATCAGCACGGCCACCGCGATCGGACCTTCCTGGCGCGCATCTTTCAAAAGCTGCTGCTGAACTTCACCTGGTGGGTCAACCGCAAGGACGCCGAGGGAAAGAATCTTTTCTCCGGCGGGTTCCTGGGCCTGGACAACATCGGCGTCTTCGATCGCTCGAAGCCGTTGCCGACCGGCGGCCACCTGGAACAGGCCGACGGCACGGCCTGGATGGCTTTCTACTGCGCCACCATGCTGTCGATGGCGCTGGAGCTGGCGCGCCACGACCCGTCGTACGAGGACATGGCGTCCAAGTTCTTCGAGCACTTCATCCACATCACCGACGCCATGAACGCGCTGGGCGGCAGCGGCCTGTGGGATCCAGAGGACGGCTTTTACTATGATCAGCTGCACGCCGATGACCGCGAGTTCCCGCTGCGCGTGCGGTCGCTGGTCGGCTTGCTGCCGCTGATCGCGGTCGAGGTCCTGGAAGACGACGCCATCGACGCGCTGCCGGCCTTCAAACGGCGCATGCAGTGGTTCCTGCAGAACCGTCCCGATCTGGCCGAACGCGTGTCGCTGAAGACAGGCGAGCACGGACACATGCTGCTGGCCATCCCGTCGAAGGATCGCCTGGTCAGCGTGCTGCGCTTCATGCTGGACGAAAGCGAGTTCCTGTCGCCGCACGGGATCCGGTCGGTCTCGAAGATCCACGAGCGACGGCCCTATCGCTTTTTTCACGCCGGCGAAGAGTTCCGCGTCGACTACCTGCCGGGTGAATCGAACAGCGGCCTGTTCGGGGGCAATTCCAACTGGCGCGGGCCGATCTGGATGCCGGTCAATTACCTGCTGGTCGAAGCGCTGGAGCGGTACGATCACTTTTACCACCAGGACCTGAAGGTCGAGTGTCCGGTCGGCTCGGGGCGGATGCTGACCCTAGGCGAAGTGGCGCGCGAGATCGGCGGCCGGCTGGCGGGAATTTTTCTCGCCGACGGCGACGGCCGCCGTCCTTGTCACGGCGGCGACGAACGGTTCGCCCGCGATCCGCACTGGCGCGATCTGGTCTTGTTCCACGAATATTTTCACGGCGAGACCGGGCGTGGTGTGGGCGCCAGTCATCAAACCGGCTGGACGGCGCTGGCCATCCGCTTCATCGAGGATCGAGCGCGGGCGCGCGCACGCCTGGCGGCGCCGCGGCCGCCCGATCACAGTCAGCACAATGATCCTCCGCGCGATCACCCGCCAGAGATTGCCCCATGAACCACGACGGCGACGAATGGCTGGAGACCGACGGTCTGGGGGGATTCGCTTCCGGGCCAGTGGTCGGCCCGCGGCGCCGGCGCTATCACGGCTTGCTGGTCACCGCGACCACGCCGCCCACCGGGCGCATGATGCTGGTCAGCGGGTTCGACGCCACGGTCGAGACGCCGGGCGGGCAATACGCGCTGACGGCGCAGCGCTATGGCTCTGGCGTGGTCACCGGCGAAAGCGCGCGTTATCCAGAAGGCTTTGTCGCGGATCCGTGGCCGACCTGGATCTTTCGTCTGCCCGACGGCACGCGCATCGTGCACGAACTCTTCATGCGTCAAGGCGCGCCGCAGGTGTTCTTGTCGTGGCGCCTGCTGGCGGGCTCGCGCGCGCCGGCGGCGGCGCCGGATCTGGCGTGGGCGCGGCTGCGGATCCGGCCGCTCTTGGCCGGCCGCGACTTTCACGCCCTGATGCACGAGAACGGCGCGCTGTCGTTTGATCCGGAGAGCAAAGACGGCCAGGTCCGCTTTCGGCCCTACGCCGGCGGCCCGGCGATCGTCGTTTCGGCCAGCGGTCAGTACCAGCACCAGCCATTTTGGTACCGCGATTTTCTTTACGACGAGGAACGCGCCCGGGGCCTGGATTTCACCGAAGATCTGGCCTCGCCCGGCGAATGGGCCTTCGAGCTTGGCAAAGGCGAAGCGGCGCTGGTGTTCGCGGCCGAGTCAGCCGGCGTCGATCCGACTCTGGTGCCAGCGGGCCCGACGCTGGAGGCGGCGCGGGCCAGCGAGCGGACCCGGCGCGCGGCGTTTTCGTCGCGGCTGGATCGCGCCGCCGATCACTATCTGGTGGCGCGAGGGGGCGGTCGCACGATCATCGCCGGCTACCCGTGGTTCGGCGACTGGGGCCGCGACACCTTCATCGCCCTGCGCGGTCTGTGCCTGGCCACCGGGCGGCTGCCCGAGGCGATCGACGTGCTGGGGGCGTGGGCGGCAATGGTGTCGGAGGGCATGCTGCCGAATTATTTTCCCGACGCCGGCGGCGCACCTGAGTACAACACCGTCGACGCTTCGCTGTGGTACGTGGTGGTGGTCGCCGAGACGGTGGCGGCGGCGGGCGCGGCGCTGGACGCGGAAACCGGGCGGCGCTTGCGCGAAGCGGTCGAGGCGATCCTGATCGGCTACGCGGCGGGGACGCGTTTTCACATCGGCGCCACCGACGACGGATTGCTGGCGGCGGGCGTGCCGGGCCAGCAGCTGACCTGGATGGATGCGCGCGTCGACGGCCACGTGATCACCCCACGCATCGGCAAGCCGGTCGAGGTGCAGGCGCTGTGGTTGAATGCGCTGGCGGCGGGCGTGGCGCTGCAGACGCCGTCGGCGCCGCGCTGGACGGCATTGCTTGCGCGCGGGCGGGCCAGCTTTGAACGGCGTTTCTGGAATGAAGGGCGCGGCTGTTTGTACGACGTGGTCGACGTCGATCACCAGGCCGGCGCCGTCGACGGCAGCTTGCGACCGAATCAAATTCTGGCGGTCGGCGGTTTGCCGCTGGCGTTGCTTTCGGGGCAGCGGGCCCGTCGCGTGGTGGACACCGTGACGGCGTCGTTGCTGACGCCGCTGGGGCTGCGCTCGCTGGCGCCGGGCGAAGCCGGCTATTGCCCGCGCTACGCGGGCGGCGTGGCCGCGCGCGACGGCGCGTACCACCAGGGCACGGTGTGGCCGTGGCTGATCGGTCCGTTCGTCGAGGCGTACCTGCGCGTGCACGGCGGGGGTGCGGCGGCCAAGCGGGCGGCGCGCGAGAAATTCCTGGAGCCGATCCTGCGACATCTGGATCAAGCGGGTCTCGGCCACGTCTCGGAGATCGCCGACGCCGAGGCGCCGTTCACGCCGGGCGGCTGTCCGTTCCAGGCCTGGTCAGTGGGCGAGGCGCTGCGGCTTGATCGGGTGCTCCTGGCGGATGAGCAGCCGGCGCGTGACGGCGCCCCGCGAGCGACCGGTCGATCACCGTCGTCGCGAGCCGCCCCGGAGCGGACGTGAAAACGGCGGCCCGGATGTTGGTGGTGTCGTGCCTGGTCGCTGGCGCGGCGTGCCTGCCGGCCGCTCGCGGCGCGGCACCGGTCGCGGCCGATCGCTCGGCCGCCGGTGGGCGCCCGGTGCTGGTCGAGCTTTACACCTCGCAAGGGTGCAGTTCCTGCCCCGCGGCGGACGCCTTCGTGCGCCAGCTGCCGCGGCTGGGTTTCGACCGGGCCAAGGTGGTGCCGCTGACTTTTCACGTCGACTATTGGGACGATCTGGGATGGAAGGATCCCTTCGCCGCGCCGGCCTTCACCGAGCGGCAGCGCCGCTATGTCGAGCGCGGTCGCCTGCGCAGCCCGGAAGGCGAGGATGGTTTACAAGGTCTTTACACGCCGCAGATGATCGTCGACGGCGCGGTTCACTTCTCGGGGCGGCGGCGTGACGTGGCCCTGAAAGAGATCCAAAAAGCGGCGGCCGGGCCGGCGCCGATCGCGCTCGACGGTCAGGCGACGGTGCAGGGTGATCAAGCGACGGTCAGCGTGCGTTTGTCGTCGCGCGGACCGGAGGCGTTTCGCCAGCCGCTGCAATTGTTGGTGGCGCTGGCGGCGCGGTCGGCCCGCACGTCGGTCACGCGCGGCGAAAACAGCGGCGAGACGCTGGAAGAAGCGGCCGTCGTGCGCGCGCTGTCAGCGCCGGCGCGCGTGACCGCGGCGCCGGCGGCGCCGATCGCCGTCGTGGTGGACAAGCCGGCCGATCTGCCCTGGTCAGCGGTGGAAATAGACGCCATCCTGTCCTCCGAGACGACCGGGCGGGTGGTGGCGGTTCGTTCCATCGCCTTGCCCGCGCCGTAACGGAGCGAGGCGACCGACGTAGCACCGCGCAGGAGGGAGAGGCCGGGATGAAAGACTATTACGCTGAACAGGGGTTGCCGGAGGCGGTCGAGCCGGCGTGTCCGATCGTCAAGAGCCTGCCGCGCCAGACGGCCATCGTCACCGGCGCCAACTCCGGCATCGGCAAGGGCATCGCCGTCGCCCTGGGCCACGCCGGCGCCAACGTGCTGGTGAACTATGTGTCGCGCGAGGAGGAAGCGGTGAAGGTGGTCGACGAGATCCATCGCTGCGGCTCGCAAGCGATCGCCGTGCGCGCCGACGTCAGCAATGAAGCCGAGGTGCAGGCGATGTTCGCCCGCGCCGTCGAGACCTACGGCGCGCTGGACATCCTGGTGAACAACGCCGGCCTGCAGAAGGACGCGCCCTTTCACGAGCTGTCGCTGGAAGCCTGGGACCTGGTGATGAACGTGAACCTGAAAGGCCAGTTCCTGTGCGCGCGCGAAGCGGTGCGGGCGTTTCGCAAGCAAGGGGTGCGGCGCGACGTCTCGTGCGCAGCGGGCAAGATCATCTGCATCAGCTCGGTCCACGACGTCATTCCGTGGGCCGGCCACGTGAACTACGCGGCGTCGAAGGGCGGCGTGATGATGATGATGAAGTCGATCGCCCAGGAAGTGGCCCCGTACCGCATTCGGGTGAACAGCCTTTCCCCCGGCGCCATCCGCACGCCCATCAACCACGAAGCCTGGAGCACGCGCGAGGCGTACAACGCGCTGATGACGTTGATCCCCTACAAGCGCATCGGCGAGCCTTCGGAGCTGGGCCGCGCCGCCGTCTGGCTGGCGTCCGACGACTCCGACTACATCACCGGCGCCACGTTGTACATCGACGGCGGCATGACGTTGTACCCGGGTTTCGAGACGGGCGGTTAGTCAAGGCGTCGGGTCAGAAACAGAAACGTCCTCGCCACCGACGGTGACGAGGACGTCTTTCGAGTCGAGCCGACTACTTCTTTTCTTCGGCCGCGCCGGCGGCGACAGTGCCGCCTTTGGCCTTGCAGGCCTTCTCGGACATTTCCTTCCAGCCCTTGCCCTTGCAGCCGTTCTGGCCCTTGCAGGCGTTGTCGGCGCCCTTGCAGCCGCCCTTGCCCTTGCAGGCGTTGACGCCTTCACAGTGGACCTTGGCCGCCGCGGCTGAGACCACCGCCGGCGCGCCCGCCAACAAACCGGCGGCCATCGCCGCGATCAGTGCACCCTTCGTCGTCATGCTCATTCTCCTTGTCTAACCAGTCCCCCCGCTTGGGATCATCCCGCGCAGGCACGGGCCGTATGGTACTCGCCTTACGCCGGGCAAGGCGGGAGAGTTACGGCGCGGGGGCTTTTGCCTGCGCCCGGCCTTCAGCTGCCGAGGACGCGGTCGAGCTGGAACAACTTCAGCATGGCCAGCGGCTGCTGGTCGGCGCCCAGAACGGACAGGGCGCAGCCGTTCTCGCGCAGCTGCGCATAAAGATGGGCGATGACCCGCACGCCGTGACCGTCGATGATGCGCAGGCGCGACAGATCGACCACCACCTGGGGCGGCTTGCGTTCGACCAGGCCGTCCAACGCGGCCCGCACATGTGGCACGGTCAGCGCGTCCAGCACGCCTTCGATCCAGATACGCGTCACCGTTCCGTCGGTGGTGGCGGAGACGTTGCCGCTTCGCATTTCTGCCGCTGCTGCCGTCTGTGTCGTTACCACGCGAAACCGATTGTCAAAAGCCCGTCCAAGCTAACCACAGTTCTCCATTATCTGCGGACGTGAGCCGGTTTGCCAGTTACATCCGTGCAACGTCCGTCGATAGCTGCAAGCGGCGAATCACGATCAGCAAAGCGAAGGCCACGCCCACCAAGAGGACGGAAAGCGCCTGGGCGTTTCGCATATCGCTCTCCAGCGCGGAATAAATGGCCAGGGGCAGCGTCTGCGTTCGTCCGGCCATGTTGCCGGCGAACATCAAGGTGGCGCCGAACTCGCCCAGGGCCCGCGCCCAGCTCATGGCCGCACCGGCCACCAGCCCCGGCCGGGCCAGCGGCAGGCCGACCAGAAAAAAAACCCGCGCCGGCGATGCACCCAGACTGCGCGCCGCCGCCAGCAAGGCGTCGTCCATGCGCCCGAAGGCGGCGACCGCGGCGGTGAGATAAAACGGCGCCGCCACGAAGATTTGCGCCATCACCACGGCGGCCGCGCTGAACGCCACGCCGAGACCCGCGCGATCCAGCCAGGCCCCCACCACGCCACGCCGTCCGAAGGTCAGCAAGAGCGCGATGCCCGCCACCGCCGGCGGAATCACCGTGGGCAACTGCACGGCGGTTTCGATCCAGCGCGCCCGCCGCGACCGCGCCCGCGCCAGCCACCAGGCCAGCGGTGTTCCACAAACCACGATGACCAGCAACGCGACGCCGGTGGTGGCCAGGCTCAACGCCAACGCCGGCGCCACCAGCTGGTTTGAAAGGCCGGCCAGCAGACTGGCGGGGCGAGCGGTGGCGATCAGCGCCGCCGTCGGCAGCACCAGAAACAAAAGCAGTGTTGCCGACAAGACAACAGCCACCGGCGCGGCCGCCGGCCAGCGACCCACCCGGCGGGCCGTCTGCTGGTCCGCCCGCGGCGGCGGCGTCACGGCTGGTGCTCGTTCCTTGTCTGGGTGGCGGGCGTGGCGCTGGCCAGATCATTGGCCAAGAATCCAGCTTTGGCCAGCACCGCGCTGCCCTCCGTCGACAAAAGCAGATCGCACCACTGTCGGGCCAGCGCCGGTTGCAATGCGGTCTTCACCGGCGCCACCGCGTATTCGGCGACGACGTTGATGGTGGTGGGAATGTCGATGGTGTCGACGCCCGCCTTGGCGGCGACGGCGTCGCTGCGATAGACCACGCCCGCGTCGGCTTCGCCCAGCGACACCTTGGCCAGCACCTGGCGCACGTTCAGCTCGCGCGAGGCGATGTGGCTGTCCAGCGTTTTTCCGAACGCCTCGCCGTAGGTGGCGACGGCTTTCTTGAAGATGGCCAGCGTGTAGCGACCAATGGGCACCTCGGGCGCGCCGATCACCAGGTGCGCGGCCTTGGGCAGATCGGCGAAGGATTTCAGGCCGGCCGGGTTGGCGTGCGGCACCACCACCACCGGTAGATTGCGGGCGAAGATGCGCGGCTTGTCGGTCAGCCCGGCCTCGGCCGCCGCGCTGGCGTGCACCAGATCGGCGCTGGCGAACACGTCGGCCTTGGCCCCTTGCTGGATCTGAAAGCGCAGCTCCTGGCTGCCGGCCAGGTTGAAACGCACGCGCACGCCTGGGTGGCGCGCCTCGAACAGGTGGCCCAGCGTCTCGAACGATTCGCGCAACGACGCCGCGGCGAAGACGATCAGCTCGCGCGCGGGCGCGGTGTTCGTCGGTTCGGCGGCGCGCGCACCGGGGAAGGCGGCGGCCAGCGTGGCCACCGCGCCGACCAGAATTAATCGGCGGCCCGGCCCGCGCGCGAACAGAGAGAACCGTCGACGACCAGATTGATTTTTCATGGCGCCGCCTCGACTGTACGCACCGCCTTGGCTGCGCGCAACGCCGGGAACTGGCCGGCCGCCGACGACGGAGGTAGGAGTATTCGGACGTGGGGCGAACGGAAGCGGGCCGAATCTTGCGCAGGCTGGGCTGGCTCCTCGCCGGCCTGCTGGTGGTCGGTGCCGTGGCGATCGCATTGCTGCCCTTGTTGGTGCGCGGGCCGCGCTTGGCCTGGGCGGTGCGCCGGGTGCTGCCGCCAATGCTGGGGCAGATCAACCTGAGCGGCGGCCGGCTGAGCGCGGGGACGGTCTTCGCCTTGGTCACCGGGCGGCGGTTCACCGTCGAGCTTGAGGATCTGCGCGTGCTGGATCCGGAAGGCACGGTGGTGCTGGCGTCCGCGCATCTTTCGGCGCAGGTGGCCGTACACCGCCATCCGGCCCGCGTGGTGGTAAGCGATCTGCGGCCCGGTCGCGCCACCTGGCGTCTCGGACGCATGCAGCACCACCGCGGCATCGGCTTCGTGGCGGCGTTCCTGGCCCCGGCACGCGCCGGCGGGCGAGCGCGCGGCCGCGCGGCGGTCCCGGCGGAAGAGGCCTTCGTTTTCGAGCTCGCCAACGCCGACCTCGACGGCCTCGACGCCACCTTCGATTTTCCGTCCTGGGGGCTGGAGCTCGGCAACGTCAAAGCCGCTGGTTCACTGCTGGCCGACACCCGCGATCCCGACCACCACGTGTTCGGCTTCGACGTGCACGACATCGACGCCCGCGCGGGCGGCACGCTGCGGATTCTCGACGGCGCGCAGGCGGCGCGGCTGCCGTTCGAACGCGCCCTCATCCGCCGGGTGGCCATCACGCCTCAGCGGCAAAACGATCTGCAGCTGGACGTCGAGACGGCGATGACCGGGCTGTCGCGCCTGGGCGGCCAGGCGACCTTTGGAGGGGTGGTCGGCATCGCGGGCGCCGACACCAAGCCGGGCCTGACCGTCGCCATCAGCCTGTCGTCGCCCGCCGAAGCGCTGGCGGCGTTGGGCGTGGGCACGCGCCTGGGCCCGGTCAGCGCGGTCGGCAGCGACGGCGTGATCGCCTTGCGGCTCACCGGTCCTTACGAAAAATTAACAGCGACGCTGACCGCGCACGATCTGGATCTGGCGTACGGCGGCCGGGCGGTGGGGCGGGCGCAACTGGACGCCACCGCCTCGATGGGGCCGCTGCAGGCGGACATTCGCCGGCTGACCTTGACCGCGCCGGGTGGCGGCCGCATCGACGTGCGCGGCTCGCTGAACCAGGCGCTTGAATTAATGGGCGACGTGAAATTCCACCACGTGGCCACCGAAGGCTATCTGCCGCCGTACCTGCGTCGGGCCGGGACGGGCATTCTGGACGGCGAGATTCAAATGAAAGGCGGCCTGGCCTCCGGCGCCGCCGCCATCTCCCGCCTCGACGTCACCTGGGAGCGTCCGACCGGCGCGCCGGCGCCGCGGCTGATTCACCTGCGCAGCGGTCAGCCTGGCGCGGGCGGTTCGGACGGTGGCCTGACGGTGAATGCGCCCGGCCTCGGTTTTGTCGACGGTGTGCTGACCCTGCGGCGTCTTTCGCTGCCGGCGCTGGGCGGTCGTCTGCTGGTCGACGGCCAGGTGCGCTTTTGGCAAGGGCGTCCGGCAACGCTGCTCCCGTCACCGCAGGTGTCAGTGGAGGTTCGAGCGGACGGTGTCGACGTCGATCAGGCGGGCCTGGCGCCGTTTTTCAGTGGGCGCCTCGCTGTCGCGGCCCGCGTGCGCGGATCTCTGGATCGGCTGGCCATGCAGGTGCGGGTGGCGCCGTCGTCGCGGCTGATCATCCTGGGCGATGCCTACGCGGCGGCGGCGCCGGTCGACCTGCGCTGGCAGGCCAACGCGCTGACCTTGTCGTCGCTGACCTTGCTGCAAGCGGGCGGCGGCTCCCGCGTCGAACTGGGCGGGCACATCGGCGCGCACGGCGAGGGCGATGTTCACCTGATCGTCGCCGACCACGATCTGTTCGGCCTGCCAGGCCTGCGCGACGCCGGTCTGCCGATGCGCGGACGTTTCGATGCGCGTCTGCGCCTGCAGGGTCGGCTCAACGATCCGGCCCTGTCGGGTGAGGCGACGATCAAAGACGTCGCGCTGAACGGCCAGCGCCTGGGCGGCGGAACGCTGACCCTCGAACCGGCCGGCCACCGCGGCGCGCACGTGTGGGGAACCTTGTTCGATGCCTTCTCCATCGATGGCGTGATGGCCGACAAGGGCGGTGAGCCGCAGGTGGATCTGGCGGTGACGTTGCAACAGGCGAAGCTGGATCCGCTGGTCCCGGCGTTGCCTCCGCTGCTATCTCTCGGCCGCGCCACCGCGACGGGGCAGGTGTCGATGCAATTGCGCGGCGGGCGTCCGGTGGTGTTCGACGCGCACTTTACCGACCTGCGCTTGTCGTATCAGCTGCGCGCCCCGGCTTCTTCGCGCGCGGCGCGGCCGGCGCGGCGGGTGGGGATTCGCAGCGTCGGGTCAGTCGACGCCCACATGATCGGCTGGGGGACCGAGTTGACCCTGGCTGACGCCGGTTTCGACTTCGGCGCCGGCGCCTTGCGCGCGTCCGGCACCGTGAAGCGGGGTGTGCTGGCGGCGCGGGCGCACGGACCGATCGATCTCCGGCTTTTGGCGCCGCTTTTCGATGCGCTGGCGCCGGGACAGATTGATCGCCTCAGCGGGAAGGCCGAGGCCGATGTGCGGCTGGGCGGCTCGTTGATCGCGCCGCAGGTGCAAGGCACGGTCGGCGTGGTCCGCGCCGTCGAAGTCGGATTGCGCGCACTGCCTGGCGGGCGCCTGAACCTGACCGCCGGGACGCTGGCCTTCGACGAGCCCGATGCCGTGCGCCTGGAAGACGTGGCGGCGTCGCTGCGCTATGAGGATTCCGCCAGCTTCACCCAGGCCGAAGCGTCGTTGCGTCTGGACGCGCGCCTGGCCCAGCTACGCCGCCCGGAAGGGCCAACCTTGACCGGCGAGCTGACGGTTGCGTCGGCACAGGTGACGTCGCTGGCGCTGGGCGACACCGTGCGCGTGCGCGACGCGCGCGTCAGCGTCCGCGACGGGATGCTGACCGTGCCGGCGTTGGAGGTGACCAGTGATCACCATGGCCATTTATCCATCGGCGGTGCCGCTGGCGGTGCGCCGTCGGCCAGCGCGGCGATCGTTTCGACCAATCCGTTCGTGCTGGGCGCCGTCGACGTCGCCGCCCGTGGGCGCGGGATCGCCTACGGGCCGGAGAGCGGCCTGCGCATCGACGATCTTGATCTGGACCTGCGCTTGCGCGGTGATGCCCGGCGGTCGCTGACCTTGAGCGGAGACGTCGCGCTCCGCGCCGGGCGGTTTCAAGTGGACGCGCCCAAACCGCCGCCGCCCGCCACTCCCGCTCGCACCACCGGCCACGCGCCGGGGCGGCCACGCCCCCCCACCCTGCCTGACCGCATCGCCCTCGACGTGCGCCTGCGCAGCGACGGCCAGCGCTTCGTGATCAAGCACCGCTTTCTTCCCGACCTGCGCCTGCGGCTGGATCTGCACGCCGGCGGCACCGTCGCCGCGCCAAAGATCAGCGGCCACGCTGGCGCCACCGACGTCTACAGTTGGCTGGCGCTGCTGCTGGTCCGCCCGTTTCGCTGAGGGGCCCTGTTCGAACCAGCGGTTTTCTGGACGCCTTCGCCGAGCCGCCTAAAATCGGTCACACGCGAGGCAACACTCGCGGCGCGGAGAATCCAAATGGCCCACACCGAACGGCGGCAGCACATGCGCCTTGAGCTGAAATTCCCGGTGCGGCTTCACGTCCCCGGTCAAAAGAACCCGGTCCCCGCCGAGCTGAAGGACATCTCGATGGGCGGCTGCTTCTTTTGGGCCGCGCCGCCCGCTGACACCCAACACGTCACCGTCTCGGTCAGCTTCCGTCGCCAGCCACCGGTGATCTTCGGCGCCGGCCCGATCGTGCGCCGCGCGGGCGATCAAGGCTTCGGCGTCCGTTTCGACGACGCCAACCAGGACGGCGCGCACTTCATCAGCGCGCTCAGCGCCGTCGCGCCGGATCTTCGCCTGGAATTCGCGGAGCAGTTCTTGGACCACGAAGTTCAAATCATTTGAAGGAGCCGGGATTCTTGTGGCGGCCGCGCAAGAACGGCGGTTCGACTAAACGTTCTTCCCGCGACCCATGCCGTAATAGGTGAAGCCGGCGGCGCGGAGTTCCGTCGGGCTCCAGATGTTGCGGCCGTCGAACAGGATCGGCTGGCGCAGCAGCGTCTTCAGGCGATCAAAGCTGGGGCGGCGGTATTCGTGCCATTCGGTGACCAGGGCCAGAGCGTCGGCGCCCTGCGCGCAGGTGTAGTTCGACGTCTCGAACTCGACGCGGTCGCCGAAGATCTTGCGCACGCCGGCGATGGCCACTTGATCGGTAGCGCACAGCGACGCGCCGGCGGTCAAGAGCTGTTCGATCAGCGTCAGCGCGGGCGCCTCGCGGATGTCGTCGGTGCCGGGCTTGAAGGCCAGGCCCCAGATGGCGATGCGTTTGCCGGTCAGCGAGCCGCCGAAGTGGGCGATGATCTTCTCGCCCATCTTTTTCTTCTGCCGTTCGTTGACCGCCACCACCGCGTCCAGAATCTCCAGCTTGTAACCGACCTCGCGCCCGGTGCTGACGGCGGCGCGCAGATCCTTGGGAAAGCAGCTGCCGCCGAAGCCCGGCCCGGCGAACAAAAACTTCGGCCCGATGCGCACGTCGCTGCCCATGCCCCGACGGACCAGCTCGATGTCCGCGCCCAGAAGCTCGCACAGGTTCGACAGATCGTTCATGAACGAAATGCGCGTGGCCAGCATCGAGTTGGCGGCGTACTTGGTCAGCTCGGCGGACCGGCGATCCATCACCAGCATGCGATCGCTGGTGCGCGTGAACGGCGCGTACAGCGCCCGCAGGGTTTCAACGGCGCGCTTGTCCTCGGCGCCCACCACCACGCGATCCGGCTTCATGAAGTCGTTGACCGCGTCGCCTTCCTTCAAGAACTCCGGGTTCGAGGCCACGGCGAATTCGTGCTTGGTGCGCTTTTTCACCAGCGCTTCGATCTTGTCACCGGTGCCCACCGGCACCGTCGATTTGGTCACCAGCACCGCCCAACCGGTGAGCGCGCTGCCCACGGTTTCGGCAGCCTTGAAGATGTACTGCAGATCGGCTGACCCGTCGGGACCGGGCGGCGTGCCCACCGCCAGCAAGATCACTTCGGCGCCGGCCACGCCGCCGGCGATGTCCGTGGTGAAGGTCAGACGTCTCTCGGCGGCGTTGCGCGCCACCAACTTGTCCAGGCCGGGTTCGTAGATGGGGATCTGACCTTGGTTCAGGCTGTCGATCTTCTCGCGATCAATGTCGCAACAGACGACGTCGTTTCCCATGTCGGAAAACCCGGCGCCCGCCACCAACCCGACATAACCAGTGCCAATCACGCAGATCTTCATGGCTCTCTCACATAACATGTAACCGTGTTATCTCCGAGTCCCTGCATGGTCAGCGCCGGGCGGCCGTCGTCGTGAACGTGATGCTGCTGGCCGCCGGCCGGTCGACGCGCCTCGGCCCATTGGGGCTGGCGCTGCCCAAACCGCTGGTGCCGATCTGTGGCTATCCGGCCATTGCTTTCGGGTTGACGGCGTGCGCGCGCGCCGGCTTGCGGCAGGCGGTGGTGAATGTGTTTCATCAAGGCGATCTGTTGCGCCAGACGCTGGGCGACGACGGCGCCTACGGCGTGCGCCTGCGCTATTCCGTCGAGGCCGAGCTGCTGGGCACCGGCGGCGGCATGGCCCAGGCGCGCGGGCTGTTCGCTCCCGGGCCGGTGCTGGTGATGAACGCGAAGGTGGTGGCGGATCTGGATCTGGCGGCGCTGCTGGCCGCGCACGACGCCGGCGGCGGGGTGGCCACCATGATGCTGCGCGATGATCCCGATCCGCGCCGCTGGGGTGCCATCTGCGTCGACGAGAGCGGCCGGGTGGTGGAGATTCTCGACCACCGCTCGCCGATCGCGCCCGACGGCGCGGTCAGCGCGCGCATGTTCACCGGGGTCCACGTGTTGGAACCGGCGCTGCTGGATCGACTGACCCCACGCCCGTGCGACGTCATTCGCGACGCCTACATTCCGGCGCTGGAGGCGGGCGCGCGCATCATGGCCACGCGTCTGCCCGGGTACTTCGCCGAGCATTCGACGCCGGAACGTTATCTGGCTGGCAATCTGGCGTTGCTGGCCGATCCGTCGTTGGTACCGGGCGCACCGGGGCCGCTGGTGGGCGTCGATCGGGACGCGGTCGTCGCGGCGGGTGCGCTCATCGCCGAGCCGGTGCGTGTGCAATCGGGCGCGGTGATCGAAAGCGGCGCGCAGGTCGGGCCCGGCGTGGTGGTCGGCGCCGGCGCGCGGGTGGCGGCCGGCGTGCGTTTGCGACGCGCTGTGGTTTGGGCGGGCGTCACGGTCACCGCCGACGCCAGCGACGCCGTGCTGACCAGCGCCGGACCGGTTTCGATCGATTAGGACCCGGGTGTCGGAACCAGCGCCAACAGATCAAGGGCGCGCAGGCAATCAGCCAGCGTCCCGCTGGGGACGGTGAAGGCATGGATCGCCCCGCCGTCGTCGCTGGCCGGCAAGCGCAGGGACAGGGCGTGCAGGGCCAGCCGATCCAGACCGAAGCGTTGGCGGAAGATCCGGTTGTGCTCGCCCTTGCCGTAGTTGACGTCGCCGATCAGCGGGCAAGCGATGTGCTTCAAATGCCGGCGAATCTGGTGCAGGCGGCCGGTGCGGGGGACGGCCTCGACCAGCGCGTAACGCTCCCAGGTGCCGAGGCGCCGAATCTCCGTCACCGCCGGGACGCGCGGGCCGTCGGGTTTGGCCGGGATGGGATGGTCGATGATCAGGTGATCGGGCGGACGACCGCGCACCAGGGCCAGATATTTTTTCTCCACCCGCCCGTCGGCGAACGCCTGACCGACGACGGACGCTGTTTGATGGTCCAGGGCGAACGCCAGCACGCCGCTGGCCCCACGATCCAGGCGATGCAGCGGCCACACCCGCTGGCCCAGCTGATCGCGCAGCGCCACCAGCACGCCGCCGTCGTCGTCGGCCCAGCCGCGGTGAACGACCAGGCCCGGCGGCTTGTCGACCAGCACCAGCCGATCGTCGCGATGAAGAACAGGGATGATCACGCCGGCCCCACCATCGCACGGCGGCGCCGCGCCGGCGGCGCGCTAGGGCCTGGCGGCCTTGCCGGCTTCTTCTTCGGCGATGCGCTTCATGTTGGCCAGGCCCTGTTCAAAATCGTTGCCCACCATCTTGTCCATGTTCATCAGCAGCGAGAACGCCTTGTGCATGAAGTTCGACTTCCCCGACATGGCCCAGTTCACGGTGGTCTCGCCGCCGGCGGCGTCCAAGGTGAAATCCGTCTGGTTGGTGGCCTGCCACGGCTTGAAGAATTCCAGCGTGAGGCCGAGGTGCGTGGCCGGCTGGCTCTCGGTGATGGTCATGCGTCCCTCGCCGACCTTCGAATTGCCCACCCACGAATAGACCGCGCCTTCGCCCGACGCGGCGCCGGCGTAGGTGCGCTGCAGGTTGGGATCGCGTCCCTCCCACGGCGACCAGCGCACCCACTGATGGAAATCGTTCAGCAGCGCGAACACCACGCTGGCGGGTGCGTTGATGGTGGCGCTGCGGGCGATGCGAAACGAATCCGGCCGCGTGGCGATCACCACGGCCAGCACCGCCACCGCGGCCACCAGCAACGGAACGACAGTCCTCAGCATGGCGCTGTGCCGCTATTTGATCGACAGAAGCTCGATGTCGAAGACCAGCATGCCGGCCGGCGCACCGGGGCGCGACGGGGTGTCGCCGTAAGCCAACGCGCCCGGGATCCAAAAGCGCGTCTTCTCGCCCACCACCATCAGCTGCACGCCCTCGGTCCAGCCCTTGATGACGCCGTTGAGCGGGAACGTCGCCGGCTCGCCGCGCGCCACCGAGCTGTCGAACATCTTGCCGTCGGTCGTCCAACCGCTGTAGTGAACCTGCACGGTGCTCTCGGCCTTGGGATGATCCTTGCCGGTGCCTTTCTTCAGCACCCGATAGGCCAGACCCGACTTCGTCTTCTTGGCGTTCTTCGGCACGGCGGCCACGTCCTCGGGGACCTTGGGCGCCTTGATGACCCCCAACAGTTCGACGTCGAAGACCAGCATTCCGGCGGGCGCGCCGGGGCGGGTGGGCGTGTCGCCGTAGGCGAGGTTGCCGGGGATCCAGAAGCGGCGCTTTTCACCCTCGACCATCAACTGCAGGCCTTCGGTCCATCCTTTGATGACACCCCGAAGAGGAAACTGCGCCGGCGATCCGCGATCGACCGAGCTGTCGAACTTCACACCGTCGGTGGTCCACCCCGTGTAGTGCACGCGCACGGTGTCGGCGGCGGTCGGCTTTTCCGTGCCCTTGCCCGGCGTCAGCACCTTCGACGCCAAGCCGCTGGCCGTCTTTTCGGCGTCGGCGGGTGGCGCCTTGACGTCGGCTGGTGCCTTCGGATCGGCGGCCGGCTTCGGTGGCGCGGGTGGCGGCGGCGGTGTGGCGGCGACGGGCGTCGCGGGGGTCTCGGCCTTCTTGCCGCAGGCGACCAGGCTCAAGGTCAAAACCAACAGGTTGGCGACAAACGGCTTGCTCATGGCCGAACGGTCTAACACGGGCCACGCACCAGCCTCAAATCAGGGGCGAGGTGGACGCCACAAGATCAAAAAAGCGGCAGCAGGTCGCGCAGCGATCGCACCACCAGATCGGGCGAGCCCCAGTCGGCCAGGTCGTCGGGCGGCGTGGGGCAGACCAGCGCGGTCCGGCAGCCAGCGCCGCGGCCGGCCAGGATGTCGAACTTGTAATCGCCGACGGCCAGCGTGTCCGCGGGGGCGGCGCCCATCGCCGTGCACAGGGCCAGCGCGCCGGCCGGCGACGGTTTGGGCGGGCCGTCCTCGCGGGTGAAGGCGGCCACGAAACGCAGGTTGAACTTGCGCTGGAAGATCTCCACCACCTCGCGAACATTTCGGGTGAGGATCGCCGTGGGGATCTCCCGCGTCCCCAGGTGCGCCAGCAGCTCGACGCAACCGTCGGCCAGGGTGGCGGCTTCGATGGCCTGGCGTTCGTGGCGGCGCATCACCACCTCGGCGCGCGCGCGCAGGTCGGCGTCGCCCGCCTCCAGTTGCTCCAAGATGGGCAGCCCCGGCACAAGCCCGATCTCCGCGCGCATGGCATCGAAGTCCAGCAGCGGTTCGGTCAGGGTGCCGTCCAGGTCGAAGATCACCGCGCGCGGCGCCGCGTTCATTCGCTGGCCTCGGGCGGGCCGCCGCTGCGGGCGACGTCGCCGGGGTTGATCTTCTCGACGTTCATCCCGCGGGCGCGCTTGGCCATCGACGGCAGCAGCTCTTCCAGGGGCGGCGGCTCGCCCTTCATGAAGCGCAGCGGGTTGATGCGGGCGACCACGAAGTTGCGCAGATAGGGGCTTTGCATGCCGCGCTTTTTCAGGGCGTCGACCACGCCGGTCACCGCCTCGTCGAGATCCAGCACGATCGCCGCGCGTTGCTGCCGGCGGGCCAGCGCTTTTGACGCCGGCCCTTTGATCCAGCCGTCGACCTTGCGCAGGATCGGATGGTAGACGCCGCCCGACAGCCGCCCGCGCTGTTCGTAGGCGAACCCCAGGGTGATCAGCGCCGGCTCCTCGAACTCAAGCGCCAGATCTTCCTCGGCGCTGTCGGTGTTGGCGCAGAGGTCGACGTACATGCGGCGCACGCTGATCGCTTTTTCGCGCAGGTTGTGGGCCTTTTCGATGTTGAGGGCCAAAATCTGAAAGGCCACCGCGCGCTCGGGCACCAGCAAGGCCAGGATGGTCTTGGCGCCCAGCTCCTTCATCGCCGTCAGGCGGTGGTATCCGTTCGGCGTCCAGTAGCGGCCCGCCTCGGTCTTCTCGCGCACGGCGATGATCGGGTCCAAAAACCGCTTGGTCTTGTCCAGCGCGTGCGTCAGCCGCCGCACGTGGGCGTCGGAGATGTCGCGCTGGAACGGCGTCGGCACCACGTCGGCGATGGGCAGGGCGGCCAGCATCAACGGGTGACCGCCCAAGGGTTCACGATAGACTGCCAGCACCGCGCCGCCGTCGGCGCGCACGTCGTCGGCCAGCTGCGCCACGGCCGGCGCCTGGGCGTCGGCGGCCAGCGGCAAGTCGGTGGGCCCCAGGTCGGTCGGGCGCACCTTCACGCCGCGGCGCCGGCGCAAGGTGCCGCTGGGTTTTTTCGTTGCGGGTTTCCTGGAAGGCATCCGCGCAGAATGCCACACCGCCGCCGACGAGACCGACGACAGCGTCGGGACCGGGGCTGTATACTGGAAGATCTCCATGGCCGACGAATCGACCAAGAAGCCGGTGGCCGACGCCGGCGCTGCTCCCACCGTCGGTGGCGCGGCGGGGATTGGATTATCGACCGCGGAGATGCGCGCCTTCATCGACCGAGCGCCGCGGTCAAGGGTCAACGTGCCGGTGCTGTGCCGGTTCCCCAGCTTCATCGATTTCGTCGAGACCCAGTCGGTGAACGTCAGCGCGTCGGGGATGTTCCTTTCGTGCGATTCGCCGCCGCCCATCGGCACCAAGATCGAATTCGAGTTCAGCCTGGACGACGGGTTCGTGATGCTGAAGGGGACCGCGCTGGTGGTACGCGCGGTGACCAGCGGCGAAAAAGGGATGGGCCTGCGCTTCATCGATCTCGACGGCGAAAGCCGCAAGCTCATCGACCGCATCGTCGAGGTCAACGCCGAGGAGGGCAAGCACCCCAGCGTGCCGTTCGATTTTTCGCGGCCCGCCACCGGCAAGACGCTGCTGCCCACGCAGGCCAACATCGCCGCCTTGACCACCGGCGTGAAAAAGCCGATCACGTTCTCCGAGGGCGAGGTGAAGGTGGTCCTGTCGGCCACCACCGCCAGCTATTTCACCTACAACCCGCTTTTGAACGTGCGCATGGGCGGGATGTTCATTCCGGCCGAGACGGAGATCGCGCTCGGCACGCAGCTGAAGGTGGAGATCCTCGACGAGCAGGGGCAGACGCTGGTCAAGGCCAAGGGCAAGGTGGCGGCCAAGCAAGAACTGCGCATCGGCATCCGCATGACCGATCTCGACAAGGACACGCTGACCAAGCTGCAGGCCCAGGTGGCCCGCTTCGGGACCGGTAAGTAAGAAAGCTCCGCGGGCCCCTCGGTCATCGTCATGCTGGTCGAACCGCCCGCCAGAGGAATTCGCATCGGAGGGATCACCATCGTGCCCGGCGAATCGCGGGCCATTCACATCGTCCTGGGGGCGGGCGGTGCCCTGGCGAAGCGGACGGCCGAGCCATCCGCGCTCGTCGCCACCGACGGTGACTCGGCCGATGCCAAGGCAGCCGCGGCGAAAGCGCGGCGGCGTGACGTGCCAGCCTGGGCGGCGGTCGGGCAGAAGGCCGGCCCGCGGGTCAGCGTGGTGGCGGCGGCGCGCGGCTTCGAAGCAGCGGCGGCGCTGGCGGCCAGCGCTTTGGTGGGCGGGATCGATCCGGCGGCGATGGCCGGCAGCGTGGTGGTGGTGCCGGTGTTGCGCCCGGGCGGGCAGTTCGCGCCCGGCGGGCGGGCGCGACCGGGCTGGGAATTTCCCGGCGACGCCGGCGGTGACCGAGCGGCGCGGGATGCCTTCACGTTGTTCTCCGAGCTGGTGGTGGGGGCGTCGCTGGTGGTGGCGCTGGGCTCGCCGTCGCCGGGGCGGCGGGGCGCTCTCACCGTGCGCGCGGATCTGGGCGAGCCGCGCACGCGGCGCCTGGCCCTGCAAAGCGGCGCCGTGGCGGCGCTGAGTACCCGGCCGCGGCCCCGGTCGCTGCTGGCGTCGGCCATCGGGTCGGGTGCCATCGCCCTCGAGCTGCGCGCCGCCGGCCTGCCCGGCAACGACTCAGCCGAGGCCGAGGATCTGGTGGCGGCGGTGCGGGCGGTGCTGATCGCCATCGGCGTCTTTCAACCGAGCCCCGGCGACGGCGCCAAGCAACAGCGCGGACTGCCGCCCACCGCGCCACCGGCGCCGCCGATCATCGACGGCGCGCTGGTGGTGCGCGCCGCGCACGGGGGGCTGGTGCAGCCGAGCGCCAGCGCCGGCCAGTATGTGCGCAAGGCGGCGGTGCTGGCGCGGGTGATCTCTCCGCTGGGCGGCAAGCCGAGCGAGATCACCGCCCCGCGCGACGGTTTGATCCTGGAAAGCACCATCCGCACCGCCGAGCGCGCCGGCGCCAAGCTGTTCCTGCTGGGCCCGCTGTCACCGACCGCCGCCCGCCGCCGTTCTCTGACCGTCGGCCGCGCTGGCGACGCCGCGCCCGCCACCGCCAAGGCGGGAAGCGCGCGCCCCCCGCCGGCCAAGCTGCACGTCGGGTGGGTGGAGAACGTCATGTTGCCGAACCTCGGCATCACGCGTTTGAAGGCGAAGATCGACACCGGCGCGCGCAGCTCGGCGCTGCACGTATCGCGCATGCGCACCGTCGACACCACCGGCGGTCCCGGCCGCCGGCCAATCCTGGAGATCGTCGTGCCGAGCGGCGTGCGTGGGGGCAAATCTTTGAAGGTGCGGGCCGCCGTGCGCGAGTACGTGGTGGTGCGCGACACCTCGGGCCGCATGGAGCGCCGTCCGGTGATCGAGACCGCGCTGCAGCTTGGGCCTTTGAAGAAACGCATCTCCGTCACCCTGACCAACCGGGGCGAGATGCTGTTCCCGATGCTGATCGGGCGGACGGCGCTGGGGCCCGGGATCACCGTCGATCCGTCGCGGCGCTATCTGGTCTCGTCGTGAACCGTCGTCGGCGATCGACGCGCGAAAAATTGACATCAGGCGGAAGCGAGCAAATCCTCATATTATGAGAACCCGTCTAAGACGATCGCCGGCCACACGCGTGCGCGCGTTGCCGGCGCGGTCTCGGGTGACGGTTCGGCGCGGCGGCGCCAACCTGCTGCGGTCGGCGCAGTTCGCGGACGCCCTGCGCGAAAGCCGCGAAGCGCTGGTGAACATCGAAGGCCAGCTGGACGCGCTGCTGGCGGCGCTGCGCGATCCGCAGACCGCCCCCGACGCCGGTGCGCCAGAACGCCTGCGCGGCGCCACCCACCACGCCGGCTCGGCGCTGGCGGCGCTGGGCGCCCTGGCCCGTCAGCGCTAACCGGCGCAAGCCGGTGCAACAATAACGGCGCAAGCCACCGCGACGATAGGCGGCGCTTGGCCGTCGCTGTCGGCTAACATGACCGTCGTGGCGGAAGCGCGTCCCGGACTTACTGAACCCCTGCTGGCCTTCGCCGGCGCGACGCTGCTGGCTGCGCTGCTGGCGCAGGGGGCTTCGTCGGTCCCGTTTCTGCGCGACAACCTGCACGTGGCCATTGCGGTGATTTTTTTCTACGCCCCGCAAGTGGCGGCGCGGTTGTCGCGGCGCCCGTTCGATTACGGCCAGGCCGGCCTGCGCCTGGATCCGCTGGGGCTGAACGCCAAGGTTCTGGGCGCCGCTCTGGCGCTGACATTCCCGCTTTTTCTGCTGGGATTCTTCTGGTTTTACGGCGTTGTCTGCGGGCCGCACGGCGCGCTGTTCGCGCGTTGGTTCGGGGGCCTGTGCGCGCGCTGGCACGGCACCGGCGGCGGCGTGCTGACCTTGCCGCCCAGCTTTCTTTTGCTGGCCTTAAACCAGCTGGTGGTGGTGGCCATCCCGGAAGAGCTTTTCTTTCGTGGTTACCTGCAAGGACGCCTGGAAGAGCGCTGGCCGGCTCGGCGAAAATTGTTCGGTGCGCCGGTGGGCGCGGCATTGCTCGTTTCCAGCCTGCTGTTCGCCCTCGGTCACGTGGTGGTGGTGCCGAACCCGCAGCGGCTGGCGGTTTTTTTTCCCGCCCTGGTCTTCGGCTGGATGCGCGCCCGCACGGGATCGATCGCCGCCGGCGCCGCATTTCACGCCCTGTGCAACCTGTTCTCCGACGGGCTGCACACCTCGTTTTTTCACTAGACCGCTATCGAATTGACCCGATCGCGGAGGCGGCACGGGACGAGCGGTAACCGAGGCTGGACGCGCGACTTGGACGGCGCGACAAATTCGGCGTGGTGGGCCGCTTGGCTGCTTTCGTCGCCGCATGGCATCCGACCGGCTCCGGAACAAGGCTTCCCGACGGCGGAAGGCCTCCCCGGTTCGAAGGCCCAACGGATGATATGCGGCGACGAAAGCCTTGATGGGAGAAGTGCGTAGACAGAGGCCTTCCGTGGGCGGGAAGCCGCCAAGCGGCCCAGGCCGTCCAATTTGTCGCCACGTCCAAGCCGCGCGTGCAGCCTGGGTTACGTTACCGATTCACCTTCGATCTCGCTTCAACCTGATAGCGGTCTAGACTAGACCAACGTAGGCAATCCCGTTACGCGCGGGGCGAAGATGGGCAGCGTATTGGAGGGCGGCGTTTCGCGCGTTTGCGCTCCTGGCGGCGCGCCCTTTTCCGGATCCGTCAACGACGCGAAGCCGCCTAGGAAATGGCTACGGCGCCGACGGATCGACCACCCGGCCCAGGAACAGCAGCGCCCCGGTCTGGTGGTCGCGGATCAGAAACAGAAACGGGCGATCGACGGCCAAGAGCGTCACTGCCGACATGGTGGCTTGCACCGCGCCGGTGGCGGCGGCGGCTTCGGTGCCTTTTTCGGTGACGGCGATGAAAGTCTTGTGGACCACGTCGCGCACGAACAGATCGCGGGCGTCGTCGATGGCGGAAAAGTTGGCGTCGGTCGGGCTGAACGCCGCCGGCATGCCCAGCGCCGACAGCGTGTCGCGCAGGCTGAAGGCTAAGGTGAACTGAAACTTCGGCAGCAACAGGCCCTGGCCCGATGGGGCCAGCGCGGCCAGGATCGCCGCCAGCTGTTCGGCGGTGAACGCTGCTTCGAAGGCGGCGAAGGTGCCCGCGTCGGGGACGATCACCACCATCGACAGCGCCTTGCCCGAATAAGTCAGCTCGGCGGCGTGGTATCCGGCGCCGATGGCCATCGAAAAGCCGGTCTTGCCCCTCATCATGGGCACGCTGACGTCGCTGCCGTCGGCGCGGTGGAACGGATAGTTCATGGTCGGTTCGGTGAACGGTGTCTGCCAGGCGGCGTTCAGATAGACCGCGTCGGTCAACACCAGCCGGGTTTGCGGATCGATCAATCCGGCTGGCAGCAGGTCGGCGATCTTGCCGTTGGTTTCTGCGGCCACCCATTGATTGATGGTCAGACGCGCCGGCTCGGGCGCGCCGACAAAGTCGACCTGCTGCACGCCGGCCCCATAATTTTCCGCCAGTACATCCAGAAACGCCGGCTCCAGCGTCTGCCTTTGATCGGCCCACAGTGCATTCTTGATCCATAGGGCGAACGGCTGGCCATCGGTGCCCAGTGGCAGGCTGCCATCGGACGCCGGCTGCGCGCGGCTGTTCAAGGCCAGATCCAGCGCGTCGAACGCCGGGTGCAACCGCGCAGCCGGCAAGGTGAAGTGCAATGTGGTGGCGATCTGATCGGCGGTCAGGTCGCGGGCGCCGGCGTACACCGTGGCCATCGCCAGCGACAAGCTGGTCGGCGAAAGCACGACGTTGCCTGGCTGCGCGCTCAGCGCCCCGTAAAGCTGCACCGCGAACGTCGCGTTCTCGGCGGCCAGCATCGTGGCATCCCCAGCAACGACCGTCGGCCGCAGGATGCGGGCTTCGCTCGACCGCGCCGTCTTGATCGGCAAGGGCCCGCCCGGCGCTCCGTCGCAACCGAAGCCGAGAGCCGCCAGCGG
Organism: Polyangia bacterium; assembly: GCA_036268875.1. Classification (GTDB taxonomy): domain Bacteria; phylum Myxococcota_A; class Polyangia; order Fen-1088; family Fen-1088; genus DATKEU01. The sequence goes on from DATATI010000014.1 coordinate 144,673, forward strand.
CGTGACCACGACCAGCAAGGCCCACATCCAACAACGACGGCGGTCCACGACGCTATTGTCGCGCTGATTCAGCTTCCGGGCGAGGATCTTTCTTGCGCAGAGCCAGCGCATTTTCGCCGCTGCGATCGACCAGCACGGTGTCGCCCGCGGCGATCGTGCCGGACAGGATCATCTCGGCCAGCGGATCGCGCAGGCGGGCCTGCAACGTGCGCTTGACCGGCCGGGCGCCGTAAAGCGGGTCGTAGCTTTCGGCGGCGATCAGGGCGCGCGCCTCGGCGGTCAATTCCAGCCCGAGGTGCTGATCGTCAAGAAGCTTGGCCAGGCGTTTGACCTGCAGCTCGACGATGGCGGCGATCTGGGGGACGCCCAGCGGTTCGAAGATCACCGTCTCGTCGATGCGGTTCAAGAACTCCGGGCGAAAGTGGGCGCGCAGGGCGCGCTGGACCTCGGTGCGGATGGTCTCGCGATCGCCGCCGGCGGCGATGATGGCGGAGGCGCCCAGGTTCGACGTCATGATCAAAACGACGTTGGCGAAGCTGACGGTGTGGCCTTTGGCGTCGGTGAGGCGGCCGTCGTCCAGCAGGGCGAGCAAGACGTTGAAGACGTCGGGGTGGGCTTTCTCCACTTCGTCCAGTAACACCACGGCATAGGGGCGGCGGCGGATCGCTTCGGTCAGCTGGCCGCCTTCGTCGTAACCGACATAGCCGGGCGGGGCGCCGGTCAGGCGCGCCACCGCGTGTTTCTCCATGTACTCCGACATGTCCAGGCGGATCATCGCCGCCTCGTCGTCGAAGAGAAATTCGGCCAGCGCCTTGGCCAGCTCGGTCTTGCCGACGCCGGTGGGGCCGAGAAAAATGAACGAGCCTATCGGCCGCCCGGGATCTTGCAGGCCCGCGCGCCCGCGTTTCACCGCACGCCCGACGCGCGCCACGGCGTCGTCCTGGCCGATCACGCGCGCGCGCAGCCGCTGTTCGATGCCCAGCAGCTTTTGCCGCTCGCCCTCCAGCATGCGGGCCACGGGAATGCCGGTCCAGTCCGCCACCACGCGCGCCACATGCGTGGCCTCGACGGCGTCTTCCAGCAGACGCTCGTCGCCTTGCACGGCGCGCAGGGCGATCTCGGCGGCGTCAAGCGCGCTTTCCAGCGCCGGGATCTTTCCATAGCGGGCCTCCGCAGCGGCGGACAGATCGCCGGCGCGTTCGGCCAGCTCGGCTTGATCGCGGGCGCGGTCCAGCTCGTCGGCGGCGGCGTGCAGGGCGTGGATCGAATCCAACTCGGCGTGCCATTTGTCGCGCAGCGGGCCGAGGCGCGCGGCGATGGACTCGATCTCGCGCCCGAGCTCGGCCCGGCGGGCGGTGGCGTTGGCGTCGCGCTCGCGCTTCAGCGCCTCCAGCTCGACGCGCAGGGCGGTCTGCCGCCGCTCGACCACGTCGACTTCGTCGGGACGCGAGTCCATCTCCAGGTGCAGGCGGCTGGCCGCTTCGTCCAGTAGATCGATGGCCTTGTCCGGCAGCGAGCGCCCGGCCACATAGCGGCGCGCCAGCGTCACCGCCGCCGTCACCGCCGGATCCAGAATGCGCACGCCGTGCCGGGTTTCATAGCGGCGCTTGATCCCGCGCAGCATGGCCAGGCACACGGCGTCGCTGGGCTCCTCGACGACGATGGGCTGGAATCGCCGTTCGAAGGCGGGATCCTTTTCGATGTGCTGGCGGTATTCCTCCAGCGTGGTGGCGCCGATGCAGGACAGCTCGCCGCGCGCCAGCGCCGGCTTCAGCAAGCTGGCGGCGTCCAGCGAGCCTTCGCCCTTGCCGGCGCCCACCAAGGCGTGAATTTCGTCGATGAACAGCAGGACGTCGCCGGCGGCCTGATTCACCTCTTGCAGGATGGCGCGCACCCGATCTTCGAACTCGCCGCGCAGCTTGGCCCCGGCGATGAGCGCGCCCAGATCCAGGGCGAACAATTTTTTGCCGCGCAGGCCTGACGGCACGTCCCCGCTGGCCATGCGCTGGGCCAACCCTTCGACGATGGCGGTCTTGCCGACACCCGGCTCGCCGACCACGATGGGGTTGTTCTTGCTGCGCCGGCCGAGGATCTGCATGACCCGCCGGATCTCGTCGTCGCGGCCGATCACCGGATCCAGCTTGCCTTGCGCCGCCAGCAGGGTCAGCTCGCGGGCGTAGCGGCTCAGCGTCGGGGTGGCGACGGCGACGGACGCGCTGCCGTCGCTGCCGACGGCCACGGCGCTGGCGGTGGCGGTCGCACTGGCGGTGGCGGCGCCCGACCGCCGCCCGTAGGCCTCCTCCAAGCGAGGAAGCGTGCCGCCGGCCTCGCGCAAGATGGCCGCCGCCGGCGAGCGCGTCTCCAGCGGAATGCCCAGCAACAGATGTTCTGCCTCGACCTGGGCGGCGCCGCGCTCGCGCGCGTCGACCTGGGCGATGTCCAGCAAGCGCAGCACGGCGTCGCCCAGATAGACCGTCTCGCCAATGACCTTCGGCAGCAGCGCCAGCGCCTGTTCCAGCGGCGCGATCAGGCGCGCCGGATCGCCGACGCCGGCCGCGCGCAGCAGATCGACAATGCCCGGCGCGTCCAGCAGGGCCAGCAACAAATGCGGCAGCGCGACCTCCGGCTGATCGCGGGCGCGGGCCAGCTTTTGCGCCGCCACCACCGCCCGCCGGGCCGACGGCGCCAGAAAATCGAACTTCACTTGGTGGCGTTCACGTACCGCAGGCGCAGATCATAAAGCAGGCTTTCCATCAGCTTTTCCTCGGCGGCGGTCAGGTTGCCGCGTGTCTTCGCCTCCAGCATGGTGAGGATGTCGATGGTGTGCTTGGCCAGCGACAGATCCTTCTCTGGCGCGCCGCCGTCCGGCGGTTCCAGCTCGCCCAGGTGCAAAAGCGCCGAGCTGCCCAGCGACAGCACGAAGGTGTGAAAGTCGACCGCCGGCAACGCCGTGGCGTCGTGGCCATGTTCAAGCGGAGGTTCCATCGCCGATGGAAGATCGGCGGCGGCCGCGGGCGCCTGGGCCGCTGGCCCGCTGGAGGCGCCGCCTTCGGTGAAACTGCGCCGATCGGTGACCGTGAACCCGCCCTGCTTCGGATCGGAGCTCGTCATGGCCAGAGGTTACGCAGCTATCTCCGTTGTTTCAATCTCCGTGCGCGCCGGTGGTCAGGCGGGGAGGACCGACCGCATCGAAAGCGCAATCGCTAGTTGTGCGAGTTGGTGCCGGCGTCGCCGGCTTCGGGCTCGTCGCGCTCGTCCGGCTCGTCGAGATCGTCGGCCGGGTCGTCGCCGCCGTGGGTGCCCTTGTCGGCGATGTCGGCCAGCGCTTTGAGGTGCTTTTCATAGTCCTTGCGGGTGACCAGCCCCTTCTTGATGTTTCTCTCCACCGTCCGCCGGTCGAAAAGCCGGGCATTCTTGGCGTCCGCGTCGCGAGTCATGGCGGAGTTAGCTATCACACCCGACCGCCGGGGGGAAGCGGCCCCCGCGTCGCCACCCCGCCGGGATTGGAAATATCCACCGGCCCGTCGCGGTTGTAAGCTGCGCCGTCGCCGCCGGCGGCTTTTACTGCAAAACGAGACTGACGGAGATTTCATGGACGTCCGGGTCATCAATGAACTGGTTCACACGCAGTCCGCGTTCGTCGAGAAGCTGAACGCCGAGATGTCGAAGGTCATCGTCGGGCAAAAGACGATGATCGAACGGATCCTGATCGGGCTTTTGACCGGCGGGCACGTGCTTTTGGAAGGTGTCCCCGGCCTGGCCAAGACGCTGACGGTCAAGACGCTGTCCGATGCGCTGCACATGCAGTTTCGGCGCATCCAGTTCACGCCCGACCTCCTGCCGGCCGACATCGTCGGCACGGTGATCTACAACCAGGCCAAAAGCGAGTTCATCTCGAAGAAGGGACCGATCTTCGCCAATCTGGTCCTGGCCGACGAGATCAACCGCGCGCCGGCCAAGGTGCAATCGGCGCTGCTGGAGGCGATGCAGGAACGCCAGGTGACCATCGGCGACGCCACGCACAAGCTGCCGGATCCATTTCTGGTGATGGCCACGCAGAACCCGATTGAACAGGAAGGAACGTACGCGTTGCCGGAGGCTCAGCTTGATCGGTTCATGTTGATGATCAAGGTCGGTTACCCCAGCCGCGACGACGAACGCGCCATCATGGACCGCATGACGTCGGGAATGGACGTGCGCGCCGAGCCGGTGGCCACGCCGGCGGAGATCGCCGAGGCGCGCTCGGTCGTCGGGCAGGTCTACATCGACGAGAAGATCCGCGATTACATCGTCAGCATCGTCCACGCCACGCGCGAACCAAAGGCGCACGGCCTGGGCGCGCTGGCCGACTTCATCCAGTACGGGGCCAGCCCGCGGGCGTCGATCTATCTGAACCTGGCGGCGCGCGCCCACGCTTTTTTGCGCCACCGCGGGTACGTCACGCCGGAAGACATCAAGGCGGTGGGCGTCGATGTCCTGCGCCACCGCGTGATCCTGACCTACGAGGCGGAGGCCGAGGAGATCACCTCCGAGACGGTGATCCGCAAGCTGTTCGAGCACGTCGAGGTTCCGTGACCTTGATGTCATGCTGACCCGCGACCTTCTCAAGAAGATCCGCAAGATCGAGATCGTGACCGAACGTCTGGTTCGCGATCGCACGGCCGGCCAGTACCATTCGGTGTTCAAGGGCCGCGGCATCGCCTTTTCCGAAGTGCGCCAGTACATCCCCGGTGACGACATCCGCATGATCGACTGGAACGTGTCGGCGCGCATGAACGAGGCCTACGTCAAGCTGTTCACCGAAGAGCGCGAGATGACCGTGCTGCTGCTGGTGGACATGTCAGCGTCGGAGAACTTCGGTTCGCGGGCGCAGGAGAAACGCGAGCTGGCGGCGGAGATCGCCGCGGTGCTGGCCTTCTCCGCCATCCGCAACAACGATCGGGTCGGGCTGATCATCTTCACCGACACGGTCGAAAAGTTCGTGCCGCCGAAAAAGGGCAAGAAACACGTGCTGCGGGTGATCAGCGAGATCTTGTCGTTCCAGCCGCACAGCCCGCGCACCAACATCGCCGCCGGGCTGCAGTTTCTGGGGCGCATCGCCCGGCGGCGGGCGGTGGCCTTTCTGATCTCGGATTTTCTGGCGCCCCAGGTGAGCTATGAGCGGGCGTTGCGCCTCTCGGCCGGGCGCCACGATCTGGTTCCGGTGTCGGTGACCGATCCGCTGGAAGAGGCGCTGCCCAAGGTGGGATTGATCGAGCTGCAAGATCCGGAGACCGGCGAGGTGGTGGTGTTCGACACCAGCGGCGCTGAAAGCCGGGCCTTTGCCGCCGACGCGCGGGTGGCGGCGGTGGCGCGCCAGACGTTGTTCCGTCGGCTGTCGCTGGACGCCATCAGCGTGCGCACCGATCGCCCGTATCTGCCGGCGCTGACCACCTTCTTCGAAGCGCGGGCGCGGAGGCTGCGGCATTGAGGCGGGCGGCGACGCGAACGGGCGCCGCGGCGGCCGCGATGGCGACCTTGCTGGCGGCCTGGCTTTCGTGCGCTGGCGCGCCGACGGTGGTCGCCGCCGCTGAACCACCGGCCGCAGCCGCCGACGCAGGCGCCACGGCAGCAGCGCTTGCGCCCGATCCGGAAGCGCCGACGGTCACCGCGCGGGTCGACAAGGCCGACGCGCACGTGGGCGACGTGATCACGCTGGTGGTCACCGCCATCAGCGCGCGCGGGATCCCGGTGAACCTGCCCAGCACGCTGGAGCTGGACAAGTTCTCGGTCCTTGAGCGCAAGGAAGCGGAGAGCGATCTCGGCGACGGGCGGATGCGACGGGAGTTCACCCTGAGCGTGGCCGCCTATGAAACCGGCGAGACCCAGATCCCGGCCATCGAAGTCACCTACCTCGGCAAGGGCGGCGACGTGCGGACGGCCAAGACCGACCCCGTGCCGATCAAGATCAGCAGCGTGATCGCCAACGATCCGGAGCCGACGTTGAAGGACGCGGCGCCGCCGGTGGTGGTGATGCAGCGCGATCTGTTGCTGGTGTACATCGCCGGCGGCTTGCTGGCGGCGGCGCTGGGCGCGCTGCTGGCGTGGTTGATCCTGCGCCGCCTGCGCGCGCGGGCCATCCTGCGCCCGGGCCCGCCGCCGCGCCCCGCGCACGAGGTGGCGCTGGAGCGTCTGGATCGGCTGGGCGCCTACGGCTTTCTGGAGAACGCCGACAACCGCCCGTTCTACTTCGCCGTGTCGGAGGTGATTCGCGACTATCTGGGCACGCGCTTTGGTTTTGATTCGCTGGAGCTGACCACCGACGAGCTGATGGCCGAGCTGCGCCGCCGCGCCCCGCGCGAGCTGGTGCTGGGCGAGATCGAAGGCTGGCTGGCGGCCGCTGACCTGGTGAAGTTCGCCAAGTTCTCGCCCAGCGTGGCCGAGGCGCGCGGCACGCTGGAGACGGCGATTCGCATCGTCTCGGCCACCAAGCCGCGTCCGCTGGATCAGACGCCGTCGCCGGTCACCACCGGATCGCCGAGCGGAACCGCCCCTCCGTCGCCGCCGCCCGCCGCCGCGTCCGGAGAGCGCACGTGAAAAAAAGCGGGCGCATTCCTTACGGCCTCATCGCGCTTTTGTTCGGGCCGCTGGCGGTGGCGTATCTGTGGATCCTGCGCGGGGCGGACGGCTTTCGTTTCGCGCACCCGGGCGCGCTGGCGATGATCCCTCTCGGCGTGGCGATGGTGCTGTGGGCGGGGATCCGGCGCGCGCCGGCGCGCAGCGCGGTCCTCACCCACGCCCGCGCGTCGGAGCTGGGCGCGCGCCGGCCGGGCCTGGTGGCGCGCCTCAAAGATCTGCCGCTGGTGCTGCGCCTGGGGGCGGTGGTGCTGGTGGGCGTGGCCCTGGCCCGCCCGCAAACCTCGCGCGTCGACGACGAGCTGGAGCTGGAAGGCATCGATATCGTCATTGCCCTGGACGTGTCGGGTTCGATGGAGGCGACCGATCTTCTGCCCAACCGTCTGGACGCGGCCAAGGCGGTGATCGAACGCTTCGTGCGCCGCCGTCCGTCGGATCGCATCGGCTTGGTGGTGTTCGGGCGCGACGCCTACACCCACATTCCGCTGACGCTGGACCACGGCACGTTCCTGCGCATGCTGGCCGAGCTGCACCTGGGGATCATCGACGGCAGCGGCACGGCCATCGGCAACGGCATCGGCGTGGCGCTCAATCGCCTGCGGCATTCGGACGCCAAGTCCAAGGTGATCATCTTGCTGACCGATGGAGACAACAACGCCGGCAACATCTCGCCGCCGCAAGCCGCGCAGTACGCGCAGACCATGGGCGTGAAGATCTACACCATCCTGGCCGGCGACAACGCCACCGACGATGACGCGGCCAACGCGAACGCCAACAACGGACGCCCGGCCCAACCGCACCCGCCGGTGAACCCGAAGCTCTTGGAACAGATCGCCACCATCACCGGCGGCACGCCGTATCTGGCCACCGACACGGCGGCGCTGGCCCAGCGGTTTCAAAACATCCTTGAGGATCTGGAAAAATCACGCATCAAAGATCGCGGCGTGCTGTACGCCGAGCTTTTCCAGCGCTTCTTGCTGGTCGGCTTTGCGCTGCTGGTCTTGGAGGTGGCGCTGCGCCTGACCCGGTGGAGGCGGCTGCCCTGAGATGAGATTCGCCAACCATCATTTGTTGTGGCTGCTGCTGGTGGCGCCGGCCGTGGTGCTGGGATACGCGCTGTCGTTCGCCCACCGCCGGCGGCTGCTGGCGCGCCTGGGCGACGCGCCGATGATCGCGCGCATGGCTTCGTCGGTGTCGACGGGGCGGCGGCTGTTGCGCGCCGGCGAGGTGGTGCTGGCGCTGGCCTTGCTGGCGCTGGCCCTGGCCCGGCCGCAAGCGGGCGGGCGCGCCAAGCTGACCAAGCAGCCGGGCCTGGACATGGTGGTGGCGCTGGATTTTTCGCGTTCGATGTTAGCCAAGGACGTCTATCCGTCCCGGCTGGAACGGGCCAAGCGCGAGCTCGAACGCCTGATGGACAAGCTGGGCGGCGATCGGGTCGGCCTGGTGGCCTTCGCCGGCGAGACGCTGAGCTATCCGCCGACGACGGACTATGCGGCGGTGAAGCTGTTCTGGCGCGACATGGGGCCGTGGGACATGCCCGTGGGCGGCACGGCCATCGGGCGCGCCATGCGGACTGCTCTGGATCTGCTGACGCGGCTGCGCGCGCACGGCGGGCCGACCCGGTCGCAGGTGATCCTGTTGCTGACCGACGGGGAAGACACCGACAGCGAACCGATGGAGGTGGCCGCCGAGGCGTCGAAGCTGGGCGTGAAGGTGTTCGCCGTCGGCATCGGCTCGCGCTCGGGCGAGCTGATCCCGGAGTTCGACGACAAGGGCACCATCACCGGCTACGTCAAGGATCAGGACGGCAAATACGTCACCTCGCGCCTGGGCGAATCGACGCTGCGGCAGATCGCCCAGATCACCGGCGGCGAATACTTCCACGCCGATCCCAAGACCTTCGGCGTCGAAGAGGTCGAGGCGGCGCTGGCGGGACTGAAGCGCACCGAAAACGAGGCGCGCGTAATCAAACAGTACGACGAGGTGTTCGAGGTGCTGCTGCTGCCGGCGTTCCTGTTGCTGGTGGGCGAGGCCTGCAGCACCGATCGGCGGCGCTCGCGGAGCAAGGCGAAGCCGGGCGCCGAGGCGGAGGCCAGGTCGTGAAAGGCGCAGGCGCAGGCGGGCGCTGGGCGCTGCTGGTGGCGGCGTTGCCGTTCTTGTTCGGGTTCGATCTGCTGGCCAGCAAGAACCACGACGTCGAACAAGGCAACACGGCCATGAAGGCCGGCAAGGCCGAGGACGCGCTGGCGGCGTACGACAAGGCCGCGGCCAAGCTGGCCGCCGAGCCGGGGCTTCACTTTGACCGGGGCACGGCGCTTTACGCGCTGTCGCGCCTCGACGAGGCCACGCAGGAGTTCCTGCGCGCCACCGAGGCCAAGGACGGCAGCCTGAAGGCGGCGGCCTTTTACAACCTGGGCAACGCCTACGCCAAATCGAAAAAGTTCAAAGAGGCCATCGAGGCGTACAAGCGTTCGCTGGCCTTGAACCCGCGCGACAACCAGGCCAAGGCGAACCTTGAACTGGCCCAGCGCCAGCAAAAGGAAGAAGAGAAAAAGAAACAGGACGACAAGAACAAGGACCAGAACAAAAAAGACGACAAGAACAAGGACGACAAGAAAGATCAGAACAAGAAGGACGATCAAAAGAAAGACGACAAGAAGAAGGACGATCAGGACAAAAACAAAAACGACAAGAAGGACGAAAAGCAGGATCAAAAAAACGATCAGCAGAAGCAGCCGAACCAACCGCAACCCCAACCCCAACCCGCCGAGCAGAAGCCCGAACAGAAGCCGCCCGACGACAAAGATATCGGCGCTGTTTTAGACAGCCTGGAGCGCAGCCCCAAGGACCTGGAAAAAGAGCGCGCCCGCTTGCGCGCCGTGCGCCGCGGGCCGCCGGCAAAAGATTGGTAGATGGCCGGCGCAACGACCGCCCCGCCTGGTAGAAGCAAGTCGCCCATGCGCAAACCGCTCGGTCTTCCAGCGTTGGTGGTCGGCGTGGCGCTGGTCGCCGGGGCCGCGCCCGTCGCGCACGCCCAGGCGCCGTCATTCGTCGCCGAGGTGGACCGCAACCAGATCGGCGTCGGCGATTCGTTCACCTATCAGGTGACGCTGAACGCGGCCAACGAATCCATCGACGGCTACCAGCCGCCGAATTTTGGCTCGCTGCGCGTGGCCTCGGCGCCCCGTGGCCCCAACCGGTCGACGCAGATGCAGATCGGCGGCGGCGGGACCTTTGTGCAGAACAGCTACACCTGGCAGTACCAGCTGGTGGCGTCGCAGAAAGGCGCGCTGTCCATCGGGCCGGCGCGCGTGCGCGTCGACGGGCGCGAGATGAAATCGAACACCGTCAACGTGCGCGTCGTCGACGCCGGGGCGGCGCCCCGGCCGGCGCCGCAACGATCACGCTCGCCGTTCGCCGGCATTCCCGGCTTCGGCGACCCGGAGCCCGAGCCGGAACCCGAGCCCGCGCGGGAGCCCGAGGCAACCCGATCACCGCCGCTGTCGTCGGCGCCGGCGGCGAATTTCATCCGCGCCGTGCCCGACAAGACGAAGGCCTTCGTCGGCGAGATGGTGACGGTCAGTTGGTTCCTTTATCTGTCGACGCGCGCCGACCAGTTCAATCCGGTCACCGAGCCGCACACCGACGGTTTCTGGGCCGAGGACATCACGCCGCCCAACCCGACCGGTCACCTGCACTTTCAGAACGAGACCATCACCGGCCGCCCCTATCAGGTCGCTCTGCTGTCGAGGAAAGCGCTGTTCCCGTTGCAACCCGGGAAGCTGACGGTGACGCCGATGGAGTCTGAAATCTCCCAGGTGGATTTCTTCGGCTCGACGCTGCGGCGCCAGCGTTTGAAGACCGACCCGGTGATCATCGAGGCGGTGCCGCTGCCGAAGGCGGGACAGCCGGCGGATTTCGACGCCGCCAGCGTCGGCAAGTTCACGCTGGGCGCTCACGTCGATCGCAACGCCGTCGGCGTCGGCGAGGCGGTGACGCTGACCGTGGAGCTGAAAGGCCAGGGCAACCTGCGCAACCTGCGGGTGCCGGTGTTGCCCGCGCTGGACGGCTGGAAGGCGTACCCACCGAAGACCAACCTGGCCCTGGACAGCGGCGGCGAGCGCGTGGCCGGCACCAAGTCGACGGAGTACCTGCTGCTGCCCGAGCGCCCCGGCACCACCATGGTGACGTCGTTGTCGTTGCCGTATTTTGATCCCGAGACAAAGACGTACGCGGTGGCCAAGACCGATCCGCTGCGTCTGGAAGTCACCGGCGACGCCAGCGCGGTGGCGCAGGCGGGCGGTGCGGGGGCGACGGTCCCCGGTGGCGCGGCCGCACCAAACGGGGCGGGCAGAGAAAACGTCATCGGCGCCGAGATTCGCCCCATCCGGGCGCCAGCGGCGCTGACCCGCGATATCGGGGCGACTTTCTATCGATCGCCGGGATTCGCCGGGTTGCTGCTGATTCCGCCGCTGGGGTTGCTGCTGACGGTGGTCGCGGGGCGGGTGCGCGTGCGCCTGGGCGGCGACACCGAACGCACGCGCCGCCGGCGAGCCCGCACGATGGCGCACAAGCGCCTGTCGGCCGCCGAACTGCACCGCGACGCCGGGCGCCCCGCTGATTTCTACATCGAGATCGATCGCGTGCTGCGCGATCAGCTGGCCTCCCGCCTGGGTCCATCGGTGGCGGGCCTGCGCATGGACGAGCTGTCGGCGCGGCTGCGGGCGCGCGGGATGGCCGACGAAGCGGCGGCGCGGGTGATCGCCGAACTGGAAGAATGCGACCTGGCCCGCTTCGCTCCCGGCGCCGGTGGCGTGGGGCGCGAACGCATGACCGCCTCGCTGGAGCGAGCGGCCGAGCTGATCGAGGCGATCGAAAAAGCGCCGCTGCGCGCGGAGCCCACCGGATGATCGGTTGGTCGCGACCAAAGCGGGTCGTCATCGCTGCGACGGGCGCGTTGCTGGTGGCCGCCTGGCTGGCGACAACGTCGGCGCCGGCGCGCGCCGATCGCCTGGACGAAGCGTGGAAGCGCGGCAACGAAGCCTATCTGCACGGCGACTATGCCGCCGCGGTGATCGCCTATCAGTCGCTGGATCGCGAAGGCGTGGTGTCACGCGATCTGTACTTCAACCTGGGCGACGCCTTCTTTCGCCTGGGGAAACTGGGTCCGGCCATCTGGTCGTTCGAACGCGCCGCCGCCCTGGACAGCGACGACGACGACGCCCGTTACAACCTGGAACAGGCGCGCAAGGCCGTCGCGCGCAAGACCCTGGATCGGATCGAAGGCGCCGATCGCGAGGCAGCCTGGATCCGTGCCGCCCTTGCGCTGTCGCCGTCGACCGAGACCTGGCTCTTCGCCGGCCTTTATCTGGCGTTTTTCGCCGTGCTGTTCTGGCGCCGGCGAGCCGGCGTGGACGCGCGCGGCCCGTTCACCGCCGGCGCGGCGATTTTAGGGCTGGCCTCGCTTTTGACCGGTGCGCTGCTGGTGGGACGAATGGCCCTGGATCGCGTGCCCTTCGGCGTGGTGTTGCCTGACGCGGTGGCGGTGAAGGAAGGCGCCGACGCCAGCTACAAGACCAGCTTCAACGTGCATGCCGGTCTGCGCGTGCGGCTTTTGGATCGCGATCAGGATTGGCAGCGCGTGCGGCTGGCCAACGGCCTTGAAGGCTGGGTGCGCGGCCAGGACGTCGGGCGCCTGTGATCGGCGTGTTTGATTCCGGGTTCGGCGGGTTGACCGTCCTGTCGGCGCTGCTGGATCGCTTGCCGGCGTACGACTATCTCTATCTTGGCGACAGCGCGCGCGCGCCGTATGGGACGCGCAGCTTGAACGTGGTCCTGCAATTCACCCGCGAGGCGGTGGACTACCTGTTCGCGCAGGGCTGTCCGCTGGTGGTGCTGGCGTGCAACACGGCGTCGGCGCAGGCGCTGCGCACGCTGCAAAAGCTCGATCTGCCGCGGCGTTATCCGGATCGCCGCATCCTGGGCGTGGTGCGGCCATCGGCCGAGGCGCTGGCCGCGCTGCCGCCGGGGGCCATTCCGGGGGTCACGCCGCCGTCATCGGCGACGGGGACGGTGGCGGTGCTGGGCACCACCGGCACCATCGCGTCGGGATCGTATCGCCTGGAGCTGGCCAAGCTGGCACCGGGGATCAACCTCATCGAGAAAGCCTGCCCTATGTGGGTGCCGCTGGTCGAGGCGGGCGAGACCGCTGGACCGGGGACCGATTATTTTCTGCACAAGTACCTGGATCCGATCCTGTCCGATGCGTCGCCGCCGTCGCGCATTTTGCTGGGGTGCACGCACTATCCGCTGCTGCTGCCGGCGATCCGGGCCATCGTCGATCCGGCGATCGAGGTGCTGACCCAGGGCGCGATCGTCGCCCAGCGGCTGGGCGATTGGTTGCTGCGCCATCCGGAGATGGAGCGCCGCCTGACCCGCGGCGGCGGCCGGCGCTATGGCACCACCGACGATCCAGGTTGGTTCGCGGCGCAAGGGGCGCGGGTGATGAACGCGCCGCTGCGCGCCGAATCGGTGCGCCTGCTGCCGGTCACCTGACGCGTGCTAGGCTTGCGCGGCCCATGGCTGAACCGCACTTTGATCGCCACGTTTTCATCTGCACCAACCGCCGCGAGCCGGGAAATCCCAAGGGCTCGTGCGCGGACAAAGGTTCAGAAGCCGTGCGCGACGAGTTCAAACGCCTGCTGCACGAGCGCGGATTGAAGGGCCGCGTGCGGGCCAACGCCGCCGGCTGCCTGGATCAGTGTCCGCGCGGCGTGGCGGTGGTGGTCTATCCCGAACAGATCTGGTACGGCGGCGTGAAGGTGGAAGACGTCGCCGCCATCGTCGAAGAACACCTGGTCGGCGGCGTCCCCGTCGATCGCCTGCGCATGAAGTAACCAACGCCATGCCGTCCGCCGAAATCCCCGTGCGTTTCAATCTGGCGCATTACCTGGCGGACGCCCGCATCGACGAAGGCCAGGGCGATCGGGTGGCGCTGCTGGTGGGCGAGCGGCGGCTGACCTACGCCGACGTGCAGGACCAGGCCAACCGGGTGGCCAATCTTCTGCGCGCGCTGGGGGTGGCGATGGGTCAGCGCGTGCTGATCGCGCTGCCTGACGGCGTCGAGGCAGTGGCGGTTTTTTTGGGGACCTTGAAGGCGGGCGCGGTGGTGGCGATGGTGAACCCCGAGCTGCCGGCCGCCGACTATGCCAAGTATCTGTCGTACACCCAGGCGCGGGTGCTGGTCACCGACTGCGCGCTGGCCACGCGCGCCGAGGACGTCATCGGCGCGGCGCCGCACCTGGCGGCGACGGTGGTGGTGGGCGAGACCTGCCCGCTCGGCCGCACGGTGGTGCCCTACGGCGAGCGGGTGGCCGCGGCGTCGGTGCGCTTCACCAACGCCGACACGCGCGCCGACGACGAGGCGGTCTGGTTTTTTACCTCGGGCTCGACCGGCGATCCGCGCGCCGCCGTCCACGCCCACGGACATTTTCCGTTCAGCATCGAACGCTACGCCAAGCGGGTTCTGGAGATGTCCGCCGCCGACGTGGTGCTGTCGGCGTCGAAGCTGTACTTCGGCTACGCCACCGGGATGAGCTTGCTGTTCCCGTTCGCGGTCGGTGCGCGGTCGGTTCTGTTTCCCGAACGGGCCACGCCGGCCACGCTGTTCGCTCTGGCGGCGCGCCATCGCCCGACGCTGCTTTCCACGGTGCCGACGATGACCGCCAAGATGATCGATGCCCGGGCAGAGACCCCGTCGCCGACGCTGCCCAATCCGTTCGCCAGCGTGCGGGCGGCGGTGTCGGCGGGCGAGGCCTTGCCGGCGGATCTGTTCGGACGCTGGAAAGCGACCTTCGGCGTCGAGATGCTGGAAGGCCTCGGTTCGGTCGAGATGTTCCACATCTTCATCTGCAACCGAGCGGGCGACGCGCGGCCCGGCTGTCTTGGGCGCCTGGTGCCGGGGTATGACGTTCGCCTGGTGCGGCCCGACGGCAGCGATGCGGCCGACGGTGAGATCGGCACGTTGTGGGTCAGCGGCGGCTCGGCGGCGCTGCGCTATGCCGGCGATCCCGAGGGCACGGCGCGCACGATGGTGGTACGGGACGGCCGGCGCTGGATTGTCACCAGCGATCTCCTGCGCCGGGAAGGCGACTATTTCTATTATCAAGGCCGCAGCGACGACATGCTGAAGGTGGGCGGCGTCTACGTCTCGCCGCTGGAAGTGGAGAACGTCCTTCTGCAACACCCGGCCGTCGCCGAGTGCGCGGTGATCGGATTTGAGGACAACGCCGGCCTGGTCAAGGCCAAGGCGTTCGTCGTCGCGCGCGACGGCGCGCCTTCTGACGACGAGCTGTGGGACGAGCTTGGTCGGTTCGCCCGCGAGCACCTGGCGGCGTACAAGATTCCGCGCCGCTGGGAACGCTGCGCGACGCTGCCTCGAAATGACCGCGGCAAGATCATGCGCCGCCTTCTGCGCTCATGAACCTGCAGCTGTTCGGGACCAAGAAGTGCCCCGAGACGCGCAAGGCCGAGCGCTTTTTTCGCGAACGCGGCATCAGGCTGCATTTCATCGATCTGGCGCAAAAGGGCATGTCCCTCGGCGAGCTGCGCAGCGTGGCCACCCGGGTGGGCGGCGCCGAGAAGCTGATCGACCGCGAAGGCAGACGCTATCTGGAAAAAGGCCTGAAATACGCGGCGCCGACCGGGCCACGGATAGAACAGATCCTGATCGACGATTCGCTATTGCTGAAAACCCCCATTGTACGCGAGGGGGCACGCGCTACCGTCGGGTACGCGGCGGAGGTTTGGCAGGCGTGGATCGACGAAGAGAAACGCTAGCGCGACCGATAGATATTAGGATTTTTTGGCGTGCGCCGGCTCCGCGTGGGCGGGTCCTGTCGCTGCGTGGACGCCTTCCCAGCGGGTTGTCTCCACCCGCGCCACTCGCCCGCGCTGCGCCGGCTGGCAACAAAAGCGACTGTCGTGTGTATCGATGGATCCGGATCTGTCGCTCAATCGTGGGCATCGGCGAAGCGCAGCGGGGGTGATGGTTACGCTCGGAGACCCGCACGAATCTTTTGCGGGTCACCTCACCGCGGGAGCGTACGAACCCCGTCCCCCGCCAGGCCAAACCCCACCCCCGCGACAGCGAAGCCGGCGCGCGCCCCACCACCGACGCGCGCCCGTGCAGGCCCGTTAGGGCGCAGTCGAAGGTGCCGTCGTCCCCGCCACGCCTGGCAGCGCATTCAACACGTCGATGTATTGCTGAAGGATGGTGATGTCGTCGATGAGATCGGCGTCCGCCCAGCCGGCGATGCGCAGCTTGAACTTCGGTTGAAACGCCGCCAGCAGATCGCGTGCACCGCGTGGATTGATCGCCGCTTGCGCCGTGGCATCGCGCAAGGCCACGAACAGGTCCAGGATGATCGTGTTCTTCTCGATGTCGTGGGTGGAGTAAAAGCCGTCCGGCGAAGCGGTCTCGTCGCCGACCTGATAGGCGATGGCGGCGTCCTGGGTCTGGAACTCCGTCTGTCCGGGTTGCCGGTAGCGCAGGTGCAGGTTGGCCACGTCGCACTGACCGGCGGTCGGGTGCGCCGGCGTCGGTGACAGCTCGGCCATGATCGCCGAGCCGCCGCCGCGCCGACCGCCGGTGGAATCGGGCATGCTGCTGGTTCGCGAGGTCAAAAACACGCTGGGGATCCGCACCTGGCCGCCGCCCATCGACGCGCGCCACAGGTTGGTGCCGTAGACCTGCTTGACGGTGTAGGCCGGCAGCTCGTCGATGGACAGCTCCAGGTCGTAGGCGATGGGCGCGACGAAGAAGGCCAGCTCTTGCGTGAAGACTTCCTGCCCGGCGGCGGGCTGTTCGACGAAATAGAAATTGCCGCCGCCCTGTTCGGACAGATCGCGCAGCAGGCCGGCGTCGACGTCAGCGCCGAGGCCGATGGTGGTGAGGCCGATGTGTTGGTCGTTGAAGCCGGCGGACATCGCCTTGATCTGATCAACGTTGGTGTCGCCGGCCGTCGGCAGACCATCGGTCAAGAAGATCACGCGCCGCTGCTGGGTCTCGTCACCGACGGACAGCGCGGCTTTGTACCCGGTCTGCAGGCCGTCGAAGATGTCCGTGCCGCCGTTGGGCTGGATGCCGTCGATGATGGTGGAGAGCTGCGCGCGGTTGGCGCCGATGCCGGTGGGGCCGAACAGCGTCTGCACGGTGCTGTCGAAGGCCACCAGCGTGAAGGTGTCGGCGTCGCCCAG
This sequence comes from Polyangia bacterium, assembly GCA_036268875.1. Lineage (GTDB taxonomy): Bacteria > Myxococcota_A > Polyangia > Fen-1088 > Fen-1088 > DATKEU01. The sequence goes on from DATATI010000014.1 coordinate 161,545, forward strand.
TTGATCGATCAGCAGATGCAAGCCTTGCTTGGCGAAGTCCATCTTGCCGGCATCGGCCATCGAACCCGAGCGATCCAGCACCACCACCAGATCCAGCGGCGGCTTGGTCACCGTGCTTGGATCAATCGGCGAGTTCATTCCCAGTTGCAGCAGCGTCCACTGGCCGCCGTGGACCATGTCCGGCGACACCGACAGCATGCCGTGCAGGCAGAAGGTCTGGCCACAGGTGGGCGCGGGCAGCGTGGTGTAGTGCTCGGCGAAGAAGCCGGCGGCGTCCAGCGACGCGGGCGAGGGGATGCGGCGCGCGTTCAGCGCTTCGCGAAAGGCGCCGAAGTCCTGCCCGCCGCCGGTGGCCACGTTGCTGAAGCTGCCGCTGCCGCTGGTGCCGCCGCTGCCGCTGGTGCCAGTGACCGCACCGCTGCCGCTGCCGGCGCTGGCTGGTGGCGAGCCGAACGGCCCGTTGTTGCCGCCCCCGTTGCTGGCCGGCGCGCCGCCGGCCCCGCTACTGCTGCAGCCGACCAGCAGGCCGAGCGCTGCCGCCATCACTCCCATTGCCGTCCCGTTTGGTCTCATGGTCACGCCTCCGACCCCCCGGACAAAGCAACGGCGAGGCCAGCGGGAAAGCCCGCGCAAAAGCGTGGTTTCGGCGCCGGCCCGGGTTCTTCGCCGCCCGACCCGGACAGCGCTGTCCTGATCGCGTTGCGCGGGCGCGATGCGCGCGACCGCTAGCAAGATGTCCGCGTGGTGAGGGCCACCGTTTCAGTCAGGAGCGCGGGCTGTGCCCGCGCGGCTCACCTTGCGGAGACGGGGTGGGCACGCGGGAGGGCCCAGCCCTCCCGCGACTGCTTAGCGGCGGAGGTCCAGGGTCAGCGGGAAGTCGCGCGAGGCCCGTTCGTCGCGGGTGGTCACGCTGCGTTCGGGCGTGCCGGGGGTGTGGCCGATCTTGAAGAAGCGCGCGGCCCGGCGGCTTTCTGCCTCGAGGGCGTTTCGCGGCAGCTTGTCGAAGGCCAGGCCGCCCGGGTGGCAGACGTGGTAGGTGCAGCCGCCGATCGATCGTTGATTCCAGCTATCGATGATGTCGAAGGTCAACGGCGCGTGCACGCCGATGCGCGGGTGCAGGGCGCTGGGGGGCTGCCAGGCGCGGAAGCGCACGCCGGCCACCATCTGTCCGCTGGTTCCCGTCGGGTGCAGCGGCACGCGTCGCCCGTTGCAGGCCACCAGGAACCGATCGTCGGTGAACCCCTTCACCGAAACCTGCAGGCGCTCCAGCGACGAGTCGACGTAGCGGGCGGTGCCGCCCACCGCGCCTTCTTCGCCGAGAACCATCCAAGGTTCGATCGCCTGCCGCAGCTCCAGGGTCATCCCGCGGGCGGCGATCGAGCCGCACGACGGAAAACGAAACTCGTGGTGGGCGGCGAACCAGTCGGGCGAAAAAGCAAAGCCAGCCTGGCGCAGATCATCGATCACCTCGCCCAGGTCCTGCTCGACGAAGAAGGGCAGCGTGAAGCGATCGTGCAGCGCCGTTCCCCAGCGGATGGGGCGCTCGCGGTAGGGTTTGTTCCAGAACCGCGCCGTCAGCCCGCGCAGGACCAGCTGCTGCGCCAGGCTCATGCGCGCGTGCGGCGGCATCTCGAAGGCGCGCAGCTCCAGCAGGCCCTGGCGGCCGCTGGCGCTGTCGGGGTTGAACAGCTTGTCGATGCACAGCTCGGCGCGGTGGGTGTTGCCGGTGACGTCGACCAGCAGGTGGCGGAAGATGCGATCGACCAGCCAGGGCGGCGTGGGCGCGCCCGCCGCGCGCTCGTCGATCTGGCGAAAGGCGATCTCCAGCTCGTCGACGCTTTCCTGCCGGGCCTCGTCGATGCGCGGCGCCTGGCTGGTGGGGCCGACGAAAAGGCCGGAGAACATGTACGACAGCGACGGGTGATTGAGAAAGTAGCCGATGAAGCTGCGCAGGAGATCCGGCCGCCGCAAGAAAGGACTGTCGGCCGGCGTCGCGCCGCCCAGGACCACGTGGTTACCGCCGCCGGTGCCGCTGTGCCGTCCGTCGAGCATGAACTTCTCGGTGCCGAGGCGGGTCTGCCGCGCCTCTTCGTACAAGGCGGTGGTGTTGGCCGTCAGATCGGTCCACGACGTGGCCGGATGAATGTTCACCTCGATGACCCCGGGATCGGGCGTGACGGCGAAGTTGCCCAGGCGCGGATCGCGCGGCGGTGGATACCCTTCCAGCAGCACCGGCGTGTTGACGTCGCTGGCGGCTTGCTCGACGGCGGCGACCAGGCGCAGGTATGCCTCCAGGCTTTCCAGCGGCGGCATGAAGACGTGCATCTTCCCGGCGCGCGGCTCGACGCACAGGGCGGTGCGGACCAGATTGTCGGCCGACGATCCACGGGCAGGCGGCAGCGCCGGCGGGTTGGCGGCGGCGGATCGCGCTGCGGCGGAGGCGCCGGTGGCAGCGGCTCCGTTCGCGCGTCGCGCCGGTTGCGGCATGGCCAGGCGCACGACGCTGGGCGGGGCCGGGCGCGGCAGCGGCGGGTGCGGCGCGAACGGATCGGCGTCGTAGAACACGGTGCGCGCCTCGGGCGCCACCCAGGGCAGCGAATCCAGCGGCAGGCGCAGCCCCAGCGGCGAATCGCCGGGCAACAGATACAGGCGCTCGCCGCGCAGGAACCAGGGCCCGCTGTGAAAGGTGATCGAACCGTCGGCCGCCGGCGCCGCGCGCAGCGGTAAGGCGTGGCCGACGACGGCGTCGAGGCCCTGTTCGAAGACGCGGGCCAGGCGCGCGCGATCCTGTTCGTCGTCCAGGCGGGCGTCGTGCGGGTCGACGTTGGTGGGCAAGCGCCGCTCGCGCCACAAATAATAGAAGGCGTCTTCGTAGGCGGCGATGGCCCGGTCCTCGTCAACGCCCAGGTTTCGAGCGATGGCGCTGATCAGGGCGCGCGACGCGCCCGCCGCCGGCGCTGGCGTGCCCGGCCCCGCCACCAGCGCCGGGTGATGCCACAGGGGCTGGCCGTCCTTGCGGAAGTAACAGCTCATCGCCCAGCGGGGCAGCGGCTCGCCCGGGTACCACTTGCCCTGACCAAAGTGGAGCAGGCCGCCGGGGGCGAACCGTTTTTGCAGCCGGCGCAGCAGCTCGTCGGAGAGGCGCTTTTTCGCCGGCCCGGTCGCGGCGGTGTTCCACTCGGCGCCTTCGGGATCGTCGATGGAGACGAAGGTGGGTTCGCCGCCCATCGACAGACGGACGTCGCTGGCTTGCAGGTCGCGATCGATCTGCTGGCCCAGGGCATCGATGGCTGCCCACTGCTCTTCGGTGTACGGCTTGGTGACGCGCGGCTGTTCGGACAGGCGATCGACGCGCATCTCGAAGGCAAAATCTTCCTTCAGCTCGTCTTCGTCGGTGCGCTTGGTCCAGGAAAAGCCGCCGCTGACCGGCGCGGCGCTGGCCGGGTCGGCGGTGCAGGCCAGCGGGATGTGGCCCTCCCCGCACATGAGGCCACTGGTCGGATCGAACCCGATCCAGCCCGCGCCGGGCAGAAACACCTCGGTCCAGGCGTGCAGGTCGGTGACGTCGTGGGAGACGCCCATCGGTCCTTCCAGCGGTTTGACGTCGGCGACCAGCTGGATCGAATACCCTGAAACAAAGCGCGCGGCGAAACCGAGTTGCCGCAGGAGCTGCACCAGCAGCCAGGCAAAATCACGGCAGGACCCGTGCCCGCGGACCAGGGTCTCCTCGGGCGAAAACACGCCCGGCTCCATGCGTACGTCGTAGCGAAGCAGGCGCTGCACCTGCTGGTTGATGTCCACCAGCACGTCGATGGTGCGGCGCCCGCGGCGGCAGACCCGCGCCTCGACCGTGCTGCGCAGGGCCGACAGATGCGGTCCGGTCGGCGCCACCAGCAGATAGGGCGCAAGCTCGATCTGCTGCCCTTGGTCGTAGGTGAACGGATAGTGTTCGGCGCGTTCCTCGACGAAGAAATCGAACGGATTGATCGCCGTCAGCTCGGCGATCAGATCAACGTCGATGGTCAGCGCGTCCGCTTCCTGCGGGAACACCACGCGCGCTTGATAGTTGCCGAAGGGATCTTGCTGCCAGTTCAGGAACTGCTTTTGCGGCTGCACTTTCAGCGAGTAAGCGCGAATGGTGGTCCGACAGTGCGGCGCCGGCCGCAGCCGCACCACGTGCGGTTCAAGACGCACCGGCCGGTCATACCCGTACTTGGTCTTGTGGTGAAGTGAGACGGTGATCGACATGGGCGGTGGTCGCGAAGGCCGATCGGTATCTTACGGCCACTCCTGTTACCACGAGATTTCGCGTCGAACCGTTTGCAGTAACGGCGGGCGAAATCAGCCCAGAACGGGCTTCCACTTCTCGACGATGGTTTTGAGCTCGGCCAGCTCGGCCAGCCGCATGGTGGGCAGGGGGGGGCGGACCGCGCCGCCTTGCAGGCCCGCCAGGGTCATCATTTCTTTCATCACCGTGACTTCGTACCCTTTGCGCGCGCCGCGGAAGGCGTAAAGGGGCAGCACGTACTCGCTCATCAGCTTGGCCAGCGAGGCCTGGTCGCCGGCAGCGGCCGCTTCGTGCAGTTGAATGGCCAGCTTGGGCGCGACGACAGAGATGCTAGAGGTGTACGTGCGGATCCCCAGGGCATAGTAACTGGGCACGCAGTCGTCGCCGGCGCCGCCGATCCAGTACAGGCGATCGCCGACGCGGTTGATGATCTGATGATACTTGCGCATGTCGGCCTGGCCGTCCTTCCACGCCGTCAGCGTGGGGACCTTGGCGGCCAGCTTCTCGACCCAGGCGGGGCTGGGCGCCACCCAGTCGCGGCTGTACACGAGAAAGGCCAGCGGTGTGGCGGCGCCGATGGCGGCGTAATACTCGGCCAGGCCTTCCTCGTCGGCGTTCGGGTAGTACGGGGGCAAGGCCAGGATGGCGTCGGCGCCGGCGCGCGCCGCCTCTTGCGCCAGACCGATGCCGATGGCGCGGTTGAAGCCGGTGCCGGCGATGACGGGCACGCGGCCGCGCGCCTCTTCGACGGTGGCCTTCACCACCTCCAGGTGTTCGGCCGGGGTCAGCGAGTAAACCTCGCCGGTGCCGCCCGCCGCCACCACCGCGGCGAACGGATACTTCAACATCTCTTGCAGGTTCTTGCGGTAGGCCGGCAGGTCCAGGGAGAGATCGCTCTTGAAAGGCGTGACCGGAAATCCGATCACCCCGCGAAGTTTTCCGCGCAGCTCTTCTGGTCTCATCGTGCCCACCTCATGCTTGGGTTCCTACCACCGGGGAAGAATGCGTTTCCAGGTCGGGTCGACGTGCTTTTTCATTTCGGCCTCGTCGTCCCGTTTGCGATAGGGACAGATCGCATAGCGGGCCCGACCACGCGCCAGCTGATCATAGTCCAGCGAGACGCCCAGGCCCGGCTTATCGGTGATGCGCACGTGGCCGTCGACGATGGGCACGCGGCCGCCGGCCACGATCTCGTCCTCGGCGGACTGCCACGGATAGTGCGTGTCACAGGCGTACGTCAGGTGCGGCGTGGCCGCCGCCGCGTGCGCCATGGCCATCAGCGAAACGCCCAGGTGGCTGTTCGAGTGCATGGACAGGCCAATGCCCCAGGTGCGGCAGATCTTGCCCAGGTGCTGCACCTGCTGCACGCCGCCCCAGTAGTGCGGGTCGCACAGGATCACCTGCACGGCATCCACCTTCACGCTTTCGGGAATGTCGGCGAAGCCGGTGACGGCCACGTTGCTGCCGAGGGGCGTGTCGATCCCTTCGGCCAGCAGGCGCCGGCGCACCTCGCCCATGCCTGCCAGGCTGAAGGTGGGATCTTCCAGATAGCCGCCGTTGCCCAGCTCCTTGGCCAGCGCGCGGCCGACCTTCACCGACGTCTCCACCGACCACGCCCCGTTCGGGTCCATGCGCAGCGGCACCGTCGGGCCGAGCGCGACGTGCAGCTGGCGCACCGTCTCGACCTCGATCTCCGGATCCAGCACGCCGGTCTTGAACTTGATGTCGCGAAAGCCGTACTGCGCGACCATCTGCTTGACCTGCCGCACCAGCGATTCGGGCGTCAGCGCCTCGCCATATTCGTCGGGGCGGGCGTCTTCGCCCTCGCCGCCGCCGCCGGCGTGCTTGTAAAACGGGTAAGCGGAGAACGGCACCTGGTCGCGGGCGCGGCCGCCCAGCAGATCGCAAACCGGTTTGCCGATGGTCTTGCCGATCAGATCCAGACAGGCGATCTCGATGGCTGAATAGAGGCGCGCCCCGGCGTCGAGCGGATTTTCCCCCGGCACATGATAGGTCTGCGAGCGATCCAGGCTGGAGGTGCCGCTGGTGTCGATCTCGATCATCGGCAGCAGCAATCCGGCCAGGCGATAGGGATCGCCGCCGACCAGGCGCGGCCGCAACAGTTCGAAGCCCTTGGCGATGGCATCGCCGCCGTGGGTCTCGCTGATCCCGATGACGCCGTCGCCGCTGATAAGTTCAATCACGGTGCGCAGCGCGTACGGCTGGTGCAATCCGTACGAGCTGCGCAGCGGCGGATCGGCGATGGCGATCGAATGAACCTTGAGGTCAACAATCCGAAGGTCGCTCATGCGAGGACCTTGCGATAACACGGCGTCCGCGCGGACAGAACAGAAAAAGGCCTGTCTTTTGAGGACGGCTGGCGCGTCGCACCGACGGTATCAAACGATCAAACAATTCGCGCGGCCAATTGGGGAAATCGTCCGTGCGAAAGTCAGCGCGCGTTCACAGCACCGGGCCCAGACTCCAGGGCGCGAACTCTTCTTCGCCCACGCCGGACAGCTCGCTTTTGGTCTGTTTTCCCGAGGCGACGGCGCAGAGCTCCTCGAAGATTTGCCGGCCCACGTCAGCCACCGATGCGCCCTCCAGGATGACGCCGCAGTTGATGTCCATGTCGTCTTCCATGCGCTGGTAAAGGCGGGTGTTGGTCGCCAGCTTGATCGACGGCGTGGGCTTGCACCCGAACACCGATCCGCGGCCGGTGGTGAAGCAGATGATGTTCGCGCCGCCGGCGACCAGGCCGGTCATCGAAACCGGATCGTGGCCGGGCGTGTCCATGAAGACGAAGCCTTTGCTGGTGATGGGCTGGGCGTATTCGACCACGTCCATCAGCGGCGTGGTACCGGCCTTGGCGATGCCGCCCAGGGATTTTTCGAAGACGGTGGTCAGACCGCCGGCCTTGTTGCCGGGGGCGGGGTTGTGGTTGGTCTCGGCGCCGAACTGGGCCAGATGTTTTTTCCACCAGGCGATGCGCGCCAGCAGCTTGTCCGCCACGGTTTTTGATTGGGCGCGGGCGATCAGCACCTGTTCGGCGCCGTCGATCTCGGTGGTCTCGGCCAGCACGCCGGTGCCGCCGTAACGGATCAATTCATCCACGGCCCAGCCCAGCGCCGGGTTGGCGGTGATGCCGGAGTTTCCGTCCGAGCCGCCACAGTTGGTGGCCAGCACCAGTTGCGACAGTGGCTGCGGCCTGCGGCGGGCGTCGTTGGCCCGCGGCAGCAGCTGGGCCACCGCCGCCACCGCGGCCTCGACGGCTTTGCGCACGCCGCCCGCTTCCTGAATGGTGATCACCGGCGGGCGCTGCGACGGATCGTCCATCAGCGACAGCTTGTGGCGTTCGATCAATGGCAGCGGCTGGTTCACCTCGCAACCCAGGCCCACGATGACGTACGCGGCGACGTTGGGATGGCGCGCGTAACCGGCCATCACCCGTTCGAGCAGCAAATGATCGGGCCCATTCAAGACTTGCCCGCAGCCCGACTTGTGCGTCAGCGCGATGACGCCGTCGAGGTTCGGGTACTGCTGTTTGACGTCGCGAAACCGCTCGCGCACGAACGAGCTGACGCTGGCCGAACAGTTCACCGTGGCGATCACCGCGATGTAGTTGCGCGTGCCGACCCGTCCGTCGGGACGGGCAAATCCGTCGAAGAAGCGCATCTGCCCCGGTGAATAAAAATTCACCGGGCGGGCGTTCTTGCCGACGTCGTAGGTCTGGGCCAGCGCGCCCACTGCCAGGTTGTGCACGTGCACCCAGTCGCCGGCGGCGATGGGCGCCGAGGCGAAGCCGATGATCTCGCCGTAACGCCGCACCGGTTCGCCGGCGGCGATCGCCCGCCGGGCCAGCTTGTGGCCGGCGCGAATGTCGTCGCGCAGCGCGATCGCCGTGCCTTCGACGGTGATCGTGGCGCCGGCGGCCAGATCGTTCTTGGCGATGGCCACGTCGTCGCGAGCGTGCAGCACGATAGCGTCGTCGGGTCGTCTCATGGGAGCGGTAATCATATGCCGCAAAAAACAAAAGGGCCGCCCCGTCTCGCGACGGAAGCGGCCCTTTTAGTCCTCGGCGACGACCAAGGCCGCCGAGCTTCTTCCTAGAAGAACATGTACGTCGAGACCATCACCCGCTGCAGCCGGGCCGACTTGCTGCCGTCGTAGAACGTGTTCTGGTAGGTGGCGTAGTTCACCGCCAGGTGCGCGGCGGGGCCCAGACTGGCGAAGAAGCTGCCGTCAATCCACTGGTTGCTCTTCATGACAGTGGCGTTGGTCGCCATCAGGTTATACGAGCCGGTGTCCATCAGCTTCATCATGCCGAAGTTGCCGCTGATCCAGAACAGCTTTCCGTCGTAGACAGGCAGGTGATACTGAAGACCCGCCGTCAGGCCCAGCCATTTGATCGGGATCAGCTCGGTGCCATTCCAGGCCAGGACGCCGCTGTCAAAGTTCTGCGGATACGGAACCACGGCCTGCATGGCCCCGGCGTTGGCCGCCACCCAGGGCGCCGCGCCCGGCAAGCCGCCGCTACCCAGGCCGCCGTAGAAGTCGCCGATGCCCGCGGTGTACGCCGCCTCGCCAGTGAGGGCGATGGCGTTCGACTGATCCTCCATGGTCCCGCCCAGCAGCGGCAGGAAAAGATCGCCCGAGATGCCGTAACCAGCCTTTTTAACGTAGTCGTAAGTGGCCGGCGCCGCCGTCGCGCCCGCCGGAAGGGTGAACTGCGGCAGCTTGAAGGTTCGGTAGATCCCGGAGATGCCGAGCGTCGCCGAGTCGTAACCAGGCTTGCCGGCGCCGACCACGTGGACGCCCTTCCAGGTCGGAAGCTCGAACTTGATGCCGCCTTCGAAGTCGGGCGTCAACGAATCACGCTGGAACGGGCGAACGGCCGCCAGCGCCAGCTGCACCACCACCGCGTCGGTGACGAAGCGGTGATCAAGTCGCACCTCGGGGTTGCGGTGATAGATCTGCCCGGTGATGCCCTGGTACTCGGGGCCGGCGGCCAGGAAGGGAACGACGCCCCAGCCGAAGACGTCCCAGGTCTGGCCGGCGATGATGTCAACGTAAGGGGTCTCCCACTTCATGTAGGCGTGGCGCATGCGCACGACGCCGGTCGTGGTGTACGCCGCTTCGTTGCCGTAGCTGTTCGAGTAAGGGGTCGGCGCGGCGGTCGCGCCACCGAGCGGGCCAGGGGCGCCGCCGGCCGGCCCGCCACCAAAGTCGAGCTCGAGGTTGGCGGAGGCCTTCATGCCCTCCCATTCGGGCGCGTTGACCTTGAAGCCGAAGCGCGAGTTGCGCGCCGTCCACACCCAGCGGCCGTTGTTTGCGGCCTGGGTGTTCGGCTTGGCGATGATCGAATTGCCGACGCCTTCACCGGCGTTGAGGATGTTGTCGTGCCAGGTGTCGAGCTCGGCGAAGCCGTAAACTTGCAGCGCGAACTTGTTGACCGAGCCGGCCGTCTGCGACGGCGGCGAGGCGGGCTTCGGCGGCGGCGGAGGCGGTGGTTCTGGCGCGGGAGGCGGCGGCATCGGCGCTGCCGCTGCCGGCGGCGCGTCGGCCGGAGGCACTGCAGGCGCCTGAGCGCGCGCAACCGCCGAGGCCAGAAAAACCGGCACGGCAGCGATGCTCATGAGAGTTCGTTGATTCATGTTCGGTCTCCTATGCTGTCATGGGGGGGCGAGGGCCCCGTGGCTGCGGATGAGGCCCCCTCTTTCGCATACCAGGCTAGAGAACGCAAGCTCTGCTACGGATTTCCGCTCAGTCGGTTTTGCCTGCGTTTCAAGTGTCCTGTCGTTGTTTCGAAACTATTGGTTGACTCCGCTGGCGAGGAATCCACCGTCGACCACCAGAACGTCGCCGTTGACGAAACTTGCCGCCTCCGACGACAGAAAGACGGCGGCGCCGGCCAGTTCCTCGACTTTTCCGAATCGCTTCATCGGTGTGCGAAGCAAAAATTCGCGGCCGCGGTCCGACCCGTCCAGCAGCGCTTGATTCAACGCAGTCCGGAAAACCCCGGGAGCGATCGCGTTCACGCACACGCCGCGCGGGCCCCACTCGATGGCCAGCGATTTGGTCAGCGCCGCCACCGCCGCCTTGCTGGCGCCGTACGCCGCCACTTCGTGCAGGGCGACGAACGACGATAGCGACGCAATGTTGATGATCCGGCCGTAACCACGTTCAAGCATGTGACGGCCGAATATCTGGCAAGCGCGCAGTGTGCCGGTGAGATTGGTGTCCAGAATATCGGCCCACTCTGCCTCGCCGACAGTCAGGGTGGGTGTCCGTTTGGTCTTGCCCGCGCAGTTGATCAGAATGTCGACCTTGCCGAATGCCGCCAGCGACATGGCCAGCAGCCTGTCCAGCGATCCGCGCTCCTTCACGTCGGACGTCACGCGCAGCGATCGCCGGCCCAGCGCCTCGATCTCGGCGGCGGTGGCGTCCACCTCGGATTGGCGGCGGGACGACGGGATCACGTCGGCGCCCGCCTGCGCAAGACCCAAGGCCAGGGTCCGGCCGATGCCTGACGTGCCGCCGATGACCACCGCCGCTCGTCCGGTGAGATCCAACGCTGGATGCCCCATTGCGAAAGTCCTCCTGTGGTCGTTTCCCGACCGGGCGGTGGCTTGACTCCCCTGCCACCGCCACGTAGGTTGCCGTGCTTAACACGAATCGGAAAGCCAGTGGGAATGAGCGAGAGCCTGACTCTTCACGAAGATCGTCTCTTTGCTTCCGATCCCGAACAGCGGGCGATCGCCCGGCGGCTCTATCAGTCAGTGCGCGCGCTGCCCATCATCAGCCCGCACGGCCACACTGATCCGCAATGGTTCGCCGACAACCAGCCGTTTCCCGATCCGGCGCGTCTGCTGATCGTTCCCGATCACTATGTCTTTCGCATGCTGCACAGCCAGGGCGTGGCGCTGGAATCGCTGGGCATCCCCGCCGCTGACGGCCGGCCTGTGCAAAGCGACCCGCGCGAGATCTGGCGCATGTTCGCCCAGCACTGGTTCCTGTTTCGCGGCACGCCCACGCGGCTGTGGTTCGAGCACGCCTTGTCGACGGTGTTCGGCGTGCGCGATCGCCTGTCGCCGGCCACCGGCGACGCGATCTACGATCGCATCGCCGAATGTCTGCCGCGCGACGAATTCCGGCCGCGCGCCCTGTTCGAACGGTTCAACATCGAGGTGCTGGCCACCACCGAATCGCCGCTGGATCGGCTGCTTCACCATCAGAAGCTGCGCGCGTCCAGCTGGAAGGGCCGCATCGTTTCGGCGTTCCGGCCCGACCCGGTGGTCGATCCCGAGTTCGACGGTTTTGCCGCGAACGTCGCCCATCTGGGCGAGCTGACCGGCGAGGACACCGCGACCTGGTCGGGGTATCTGGCGGCGCTGGCCAACCGGCGCGTCTTCTTCGCCAGCCTGGGCGCGACCTCGACCGACCACGGCCACCCGACGGCGGCGACGTTCGATCTGCCGCCCGCCGCCTGCGAGGCGCTGTTCGCCAAGGCGGTGGCCGGCAGCGCCTCGCCCGCCGAGGCCGAGCGCTTCCGTGGCCAGGTGCTGACCGAGATGGCGCGCATGAGCGTCGACGACGGCCTGGTGATGCAGCTTCACCCCGGGTCCTTCCGCAACCACAATCCGTCGCTGCGGGCGGCGTTCGGGCGCGACAGGGGCGCGGACATCCCGACCGCGACCAACTACGTCCAGGCCTTGAAGCCGCTTCTGGATCGCTTCGGCAACGACCGGCGATTTTCGCTGATCGTCTTTACCTTGGACGAATCCGCCTACGCCCGCGAGCTGGCGCCGCTGGCCGGACATTACCCGGCCCTGAAGCTGGGGCCGCCGTGGTGGTTCTACGACAGCCCCGAGGGCATGCGCTTCTTCCGCGAGCGCGCCACCGAGACGGCGGGCTTTTACAACACAGTCGGTTTCAACGACGACACGCGGGCGTTCCTCTCGATCCCGTCGCGCCACGACGTCGCCCGCCGCATGGACTGCGCCTTCCTGGCCCAGCTGGTCGCCGACCACCGCCTGCCCGAAGACGAAGCGCGGGAGGTGGCGGTCGACCTGGCGTACAACCTGGCCAAGCGCGCCTATCGGCTTTAACGCTCGCTGCGCCCACCCTTACTCCGCAAGGTGAGCCGGCCGAGCAGAGCTCGGCCTCCTGACGAAAATATCGGCGCCTCCGCCTCCTACTCCCTCGCCCTTTGCGAGAGGGTCAGGGTGAGGGTCGCCGCGTTTGATCAGTTTCCGGCCAGCTTTTGCGCTTCGGGGAAGTAGACGTCCTTCCAGGTCGCCGGCTTGGTCTTCAGGATGCCGACCTTGAACATGAAGTCGGCGAACTTCATCGTGCCCCACGGCGTGGTCGAATATTTCACCGACGGGTTCTTCAAGATCTCCACCAGATCGTCGACGGACAGCTTCTCTTTGGTGGCGCCGAGATAAATCTGCGCCGCCTTCTTCTTGTCCTTGGCGATCAGCTCATTGGCCTCGTTCATCGCCTTGATCAGCGCGCCGATCAGCTTGGGGTTACCGTTGTGGAACTTGGTGGTGGTGAAGACCACGCCGTTCGACGCCGGGCCGCCCAGTACGTCGGTCGACTTCACGATGGTCCGCACGCCGGGCAGCTTCCGCTCCAGCGTCTGATACGGCTCCAGGGAGAAGTGGCTGTTGACCTCGCTGCCGCCGCTGGCGAGCGCGATCTGCGCGTCGGGGTGGCCCATGGTGACGGTGAAGGCATCCAGCTTGGAGCGATCCTTTTCCCCCAGATATTTCTCGGCGGCCATCTGCAAGACGATCGCTTGCGTCGACACCTTCACCGTCGGCAGCGCGATCTTGTCGGCGGCGGTGAAGTCCTTCAGCGTCTTGATCTTGTCGTTGCGGGTCAAAAGCAGCATGGGCGTCGCCGCTTCGCCGGCCACGCCTTTGACGTCGCCCTTGGTCTTGTCCCACAGCAAAAGCAAATTCGTCCCACCGCTGGTCACCAGATCCACGCTGCCGGCCAGCAAGGCGTCGGTGGCCGCGCCGCCGCTCTTGAAGGTGATCCAGGTGACCTTGATGTCGCCCAGGCCCGCTTCCTTGGCGGTCTTTTCCAGCAGCTTGTCCTGTTCCACCAGGACCATGGGCAGATAGTTCACCCCCGGTTGCTTGGTGATCTTCACCTCGGTTACTTCCGCGTGGACGGGGGAGCCCACGACAGCAGCCAGCAACAAGGCTACGAGGGTTCCAAAAGTGGCGCGCATGCAAGCTCCTTTTCAAACGGTGGTCGGGAGAAACGGACTGTCGACGGTACTGACTGTGAAAACAAAGAAGCAAGTACTTTGACCATTGGTCACATTTTCGTGGGCAAACCCGTTACGCGCGGGCGAGGGTAAGCAACCGATTGGCCGGCGGCCTTCGCGCGTTTGCGCTCCTGGCGGAGCGCCCTTTTTGGGATCCGGTAAAAGAGCGCTCCTCTTCAGAGGAGCGCAAACGCGCGAAAGCCGCCCTCCCATGGGTTACCCACCTTCGCCCCCGCGTAACGGGTTTGCCTTCGGAAATGTGACTCATGGTGGGCCTCGGGGAGGGACCAGCCCCTCCACGCTCAAGCCTGCATGCCCCATTTGCGGACCGTGCGCTGTTCGATCTGCCGAAAGACGATGGCGTCCATGAAAAGACCAATCAGGATGACCATGAACAGACCGGCGAACACCGAGGGGATCTCCAGCTGGTTCTTGTTTTCGTAGATAAACCAGCCGAGACCGCCCGAGCTGGAGGTGACGCCGAAGACCAGCTCGGAGGCGATCAAAGTGCGCCAGGCGAAGGCCCAGCTCACTTTCAGGCCGGTGAGGATGCTGGGGAAGGCCGCCGGGATGAGGATCTTCCAGACGTAACGAAATCCGGTCAGGCCGTAGTTGCGGCCCACCATGCGCAGGGTGGGCGACACTGACTTGAACCCGGAGTGCGTGTTCAGGGCCACCGCCCACACCACCGAATGAATCAGCACGAAGATCAGCGCCCCGTTGCCCAGGCCGAACCACAACATCGCCAGCGGCAGCAGCGCCACGCCGGGCAGCGGGTTGAACATCGCGGTCAGGGTCTCGAGCAGATCGTTGCCCACCTGCGAGGTGATCGCCGCGATGGTCAGCAGCGTGGCCAGCACGACGCCCAGGGCATAGCCCTGCAGCAGCACCTTCACCGAGAACCACGATCGCAGCAGCAGATCGCCGCTTCGAACGCCGTCGTAAAGCGCGCTCAGCGTCGAGGTCAGGCGCGGGAACAGCAGCTCTTTGTCCAGCCTGATCGTGTAAAGCTGCCAGATCGCGCCCAGCGCCAAGATAATCAGCAGCTTTCGCACGTCACGCCGCTGCAGGATGCGGCGCCAGAGGGGGATCGGTTTTTCCACCACGCCGAAACTGGTGGAATCCAGCGTCTCGCGCACGAACTCGGGGCGTTCGAAGACGTCTGTCAAATCGCCTGCGGCGGAGACGGCTTTGCCGCCCGCGTCCATCGCGGGGGCAGCGCGACTCTTGGAGGGTCCCGAACTAAGTGACATGGGCGACCTCCTGCTCGACCGGCTCGCGGAACAGCATCTGGTGAATGCGTTCGGACAGGCGCTGGCCGGTGGCGGCGTCTTCGGTGTCGTGGCCGTTGCTGTTCAGCTCGGCCTTCACCTGACCCGGGTGGGGCGACAGCAGCAGGATGCGGTTGCCGATCTTCACCGCCTCTGGGATCGAGTGGGTGACGAAAATGACGGTGAAGCGCGTGTCTGCCCAAAGCTGCAGCAGCTCTTCGCCCATTTTTCGGCGGGTGAGGGCGTCCAGCGCGGCGAACGGCTCGTCCATCAGCAGAATGTCGGGCTCCATGGCCATGCCGCGGGCGATGGCCACGCGCGCTTTCATGCCGCCCGACAAAGTGTGCGGGTAACTGTCAGCGAAACGCGACAGGTTCACCTTGTCGATATAGTGCAAGGCCCGCTTTTCCGCCTCCGCCGTGCGCAGCTTGCCGCTGGCGGTGAGGGCGAACATGACGTTCTGCTTGACCGTCTTCCACGGCAAAAGCTGGTCGAACTCTTGAAAGACCATCATCCGGTCGGCACCGGGTTTCTTCACCACTTTGCCCTTGAGTTTGATCGAGCCTTCAATGGGCGCGAGATATCCACCGACCGCTTTCAGCAGCGTCGATTTTCCGCACCCCGACGGGCCGAGCAGCACAAAGCGATCCGATTGCCAGACGCTGAAGTCCACCCGGTAGGTGGCCATCACGATGTGGTCTTTGGTCTTGTACTGCAAAGTGACCCCGCGGACATCCAACAGCGGTGCTGGCGCGGGGGTTGGCGCGGTGATCATCGGCATCGGCAGGTGCGAATCGGGCTATTTGACGGGAAAAGAACCAGCAAGGCAAACGAATTACCGACCGCGCCCGGCGATGGCGGTTCCTTTTGTGGTGGTCGGCGGCCTTTTTGATTCAGTCCGCACCGTCGAACGATGCAGTTGGATGCAGTTGATCGCGGGGAGCCGTAAACGCTAGCTGACACGTCGCATGGTGCTGGTGGCTCGACCAGAAATGCCCGCGCAAATACGCGCCCGTGAAAAAAAAGATCCGCTCTCTTCAAACCATTTTGGATATAACCAGCGCCGTGGCACAGGTCACCATCAAGTCAGTTGAGAAGTATTTCGGGACCGCCTACATCGTTCGCGGCGTCTCCGTTGATATCGCCGACGGCGAATTTTGCGTGCTGGTTGGTCCCTCCGGTTGTGGCAAGACCACTCTGTTGCGGATGATCGCCGGTCTCGAGGAGATCTCCGGCGGCGCCATCGAGATCGGCGGCCGGGTGGTGAACAACCTGCCGCCCAAGGAACGCGACATCGCCATGGTGTTTCAGAGCTACGCGCTCTATCCACACATGACGGTCTTCGACAACATGGCCTTCAGCATGAAGCTGGCCGGCGAGACCCGCGCCAAGATGAAAGAACGGGTCGACGTCGCGGCGAAGATCCTGGGCCTGATGGATTATCTTCAGCGTTATCCGCGCCAGCTTTCCGGTGGCCAGCGCCAGCGCGTGGCCATGGGCCGCGCCATCGTGCGCAACCCGCAGGTGTTCTTGTTCGACGAACCGCTGTCGAACCTGGACGCCAAGCTGCGCGTCTCGATGCGCACCGAACTGAAAGCGATTCACCAGCGGCTGCGCACGACGTCCATCTACGTGACCCACGATCAGATTGAAGCCATGACCATGGCCGACAAGATCGTGGTGATGAACGCCGGAAAGGTGGAACAGATCGGCTCGCCGCTGGATCTCTACGACAATCCGGCGAACCTGTTCGTGGCTGGCTTCATCGGCTCGCCGGCGATGAACTTCCTGCGTGGCACGGTTCGCAAGAACGGCAGCGGAATGGTGGTGAATCTGGGCCCGGGCACGGACCTGCCGACCAAGAGCAAGGTCGTGCGCGAAGGCCAGGAGGTCACCGTGGGCGTGCGGCCCGAACACTTTTCGGTGCGGGCGGGCGGCGTGCAGGCGGAGGTGAAAGTCGTCGAGCCGACCGGCGCCGACACCCAGATCGCCTGCCAGATCGCCGGCACCGAGGTGATGGCCATCTTCCGCGAGCGCCACGAATTCAAGCCAGGCGAGAACATCGGCCTTTATCCCGAGCTGACGTATGTGTTCGACCCCGCCAGCGGCGCGCGTTTGTAAGTAGCAAAGACCGCACATCCAAACAAAAAAGGCAGGAGGCATCATGAGCCGAGTGAATCGTCGTGACTTCCTCAGGACCGCAGCGGGTGCCGCTGTCGGAGCGACCGTGGTGGCGGGGGGCGGAAGTGAAGGTCGGGTCGAAGCTGCGCCCGAGGTTTGGAAGAACCAGCCGGAAAAGGGCGCCAAGCTGCGCGTGCTGCGCTGGAAGCGCTTCGTCGAGGGCGAGGACGTGGCCTACATGGCCAACGTCAAAAAGTTCATCGAGAAGTACGGCATCGAGGTGCGCGTCGACAACGAAGGCTGGGAGGACGTTCGCCCGAAGGCCGCCGTCGCCGCCAACATCGGCAGCGGTCCGGACATCATCCTGTCCACCAACGACGATCCCGATCTGTATCCGGAGAAACTGGTCGACGTCACCGACCTTTGCACCTATCTGGGCAAGAAGTACGGCGGCTGGTATCCGGTCTGCGAGCAGTATCTGAAGAAAGACACCAAGTGGATCGGCGTGCCGCTGGGCTGCGCCGGCACGTGCGTTGTCTATCGCGAAAGCCAGGTCAAGGCGGCCGGCTTCTCCAAGATGCCACGCGACACCGATGGCTTTTTGAAGCTGATGCAGGCGTTGAAGAAGAACAACACACCGGGCGGCTTCGCGCTGGGGCACGCCACCGGTGACGCGAATTCATGGACAAACTGGCTGTTATGGGCCTTCGGGGGCAAGCTGGTCGACGAAAAGAACAACGTCGTCATCAACAGCGCCGAGACGCAAAAAGCCCTGGAGTACGGCAAGCAACTGTATGCGACGTTCGTTCCGGGAACCCTGTCGTGGCTGGATCCCAGTAACAACAAGGCCTTTCTGGACGGCCAGTGCAGCCTGACCGGCAACGGCATCTCGGTCTATTACGCCGCCAAGACCTCCAAGGATCCGAAGATGGCGGCCATGGCCAGCGACATCCAGCACGTCAACATGCCGGTCGGGCCCGCCGGTCCCGGCGAGCAGAGCTTGTTTTTCAACCAGATGATCTTCAAGCACAGCAAGTACCCCAAGGCGGCCAAGGAATTCATCCGCTTCATGATGGAAGAGGAGCAGTTCGGGGCCTGGCTGCAAGGCGGGATCGGGTACGTCACGCAGCCACTGCGCGCCTATGAGAAGAACCCGGTGTGGAGCGAGCCGCACTCGACGCCGTACCGTGATTGCATGAAGCTGAGCCGGTCGATCGGTTACGCCGGCAAACCGGGTTACGCCTCGGCGGGTGCGGCGGCCGACTTCATCGTGGTCGACATGGTGGCCGAGGCCGCCACCGGCAAAGAGACGCCAAAGGCCGCCATGGAACGCGCCGAGAAGCGCGCCCTTCGCTACTATCGCGTCTGAGTTTGAACCGCAGCGGCGGGAAGAACGGTCCATCGTCTTTCCGCCGCCGTTTGTTCTGAGGGGCGCATTTCGAAAACCTCCGGAAGGGACGGGGACACGTGCCTGCTGCTAGCAACGTCAGCGAAGAGAGCGCATCGGCTTTTCCCCCGTCCTCGTCGCCGTCGCGGGGCACGCCCATCCCGAAGGCGCGATCGCTGCGCAAGTTCCTGAACAACCGCAACGTGCTGGGCGCGCTGTTCATGGTGCCGGCAGCGACGATCTTGATCTTCTTTCTCACCTACCCGCTGGGCCTGGGCGTGTGGCTGGGTTTGACCGACGCCAAGATTGGCCGGCCCGGCGAGTTCATTGGCCTGGAAAACTTTCGTTCGTTGCTGAACGACGACGTGATGTGGCTGTCGGTCTTCAACACGCTGCTGTACACCACCGTCGCCTGCGTTTTGAAGTTCGCGCTGGGACTTTGGCTGGCGTTGTTGCTGAACCGCAACATCGCCTTCAAGTCGGCCATTCGCGCCGTCATGTTGTTGCCGTTCATTGCGCCCACAGTGCTGACGGCGCTGGTGTTCTGGTGGCTGTACGATCCGCAGTTTTCCATCATCTCGTGGACTCTGCAAAAGATGGGCATCATCGACACGTACATCGACTTCCTGGGCAACCCCAACGCCGCCCGTGCGTCGCTGATCGCCGCCAACGTCTGGCGCGGGATTCCGTTCGTGGCGATCTCACTATTGGCCGGGCTGCAGACCATCCCGGTGACGCTATACGAAGCGGCGACGCTGGACGGCGCCACCCGCTGGCAGCTGTTCCGGCATGTGACCTACCCGCTGCTGACGCCGATTGTCGCCGTGGTGATGACGTTCTCGGTGCTGTTCACCTTCACCGACTTTCAGCTGGTCTACGCCATCACCCGCGGCGGTCCGATGAACGCCACCCACCTGATGGCCACGCTGTCGTTCCAGCGGGCCATCGCCGGCGGCCAGCTGGCCGAGGGCGCGGCCATCTCGACCATGATGATCCCGTTCCTGGTGGCGGCGATCTTGTTTTCGTTCTTTGGCCTGCAGCGCCGGCGCTGGCAACAGGGCGGGACGGACCAATAGCCATGGGGATCTTTTCGCGCCCGGTGAAGAACGAAGGCGGGATGGGTTTCCTCGAGACCCGGTCGGCGCGGCTGGCGACGGTATATCTGCCGCTGGGTATTTTTCTGTTCGTGTTGCTCTTTCCGTTCTACTGGATGGCCGTCACCACGTTCAAGAACAAGGACGAGCTTTACGACTTCAAGCGCTTTAACCCATTTTTCACGCTGCACCCCACGCTGGACAACATCAAGAAGCTGCTGTTCGACACCCAGTACCCCGAATGGCTGTGGAACACCATGCTGGTGTCGTTCGTGTCGACGTTCGTTTCGCTCGGCTGTGCGGTGATGGCTGCCTACGCGATTGAGCGCCTGCGCTTTCGCGGCAGCCGCTACACCGGCATGTCGATCTTTCTGGCGTACCTGATCCCGCCTTCCATTCTGTTCATTCCGCTGGCCACCATCGTGTTCAAGCTGGGCGTGTTCGACACGCGGCTGGCCTTGATCCTGACTTACCCGACGTTCCTGATCCCGTTTTGCACCTGGCTGCTGATGGGTTACTTCCGGACCATCCCCTACGAGCTGGAAGAGTGCGCGCTGATCGACGGCGCCACCCGCTGGCAGATCCTGATCAAGATCGTGCTGCCTCTGGCGGTACCGGGGCTGATCTCGGCCGGCATCTTCGCCTTCACGCTGTCGTGGAACGAATTCATCTATGCCCTGACCTTCATTTCATCGTCCGAAGTGAAGACCGTCCCCGTCGGCGTGGTGACCGAACTGGTCGAGGGCGACGTGTACCACTGGGGCTCGCTGATGGCCGGCGCGCTGTTCGGATCGCTGCCGGTGGCGATCCTGTATTCGTTCTTCGTCGAGCACTACGTCGCGGGCATGACCGGCGCCGTTAAAGAATAACGGCGTCGCCGGCGGGGTCAACGATGACCACCGGCATCGTGAACGGTGGCGATGAGGACCGTCTCGTTGTACGGGAACAGCCCGCCCGCCCACGCAATGAACGGAAACGAATAGCAACGACTAACCTCAAGACCGACTGTATGCGCAAGACGGCGAAGCGCGGATTCGTCGAAGAACTCGACGTGCGTTGGATCGGATCGGAAGCCAGCCCTTTGTGGAACGATGAAGACAACGCGACCGCCCGGGCGGACGAGAGGAAGATATTCCGTGACCAGCGCCGCGGCCTCCGAAAAGGTCATGTGCTCGACCACGTGGGCCACCAGCAAGGCATCGAACCGATGCGATTGAGCGAAATTCGATGAATGGAACTCTTCGGGCGTGAACGCTTGCAGGCCCCGCGCGCGGGCCCGCTCGACGGTCGCCGCGGAATGATCGACGCCCACGCCGTTTCCGTTCAGGTGCGACAGATTGCGACCGACTCCGCAACCCAAATCCAGGACAAAACCCAAGTCCAGTCGTCTGATGTGCCACCGATAGGGCCGTTGCACGTCGAGCAGCCGACGCCACCCGCGGTCGAACCCCTCCAACCGCTCCGCGTAAGAAACGTCGCGCGTGTCCCCCGTCGTCACGGCGTCCCCAGGGCGTGTCGACCCGATGGCGGAATCCAGCAGGTGCGGGCCCGGGTCCCGGCGTCGTCGCAGCTTCCCAGCGTCTGAGCTTTCTTGCAGATCGGCGTGGCAGACGCGGCGTCCTTCGGGCAGGCCACACGCGCGGGTTCGTTGGGCGGAAAGTAACTGCGATCCATCTTCGCAAATCCTTCCGGCCCCAGCTTCGGGAAGCCTGCCAGGACCACGCCCGGAGGACCATCGTGCCCAGCGGCGAAGATCGGTCGGCAGCCCGCATAGAGATACCAGATCGGTTCGTCCACATAAGTCGGCACGATTGGTTCGCCCATGCGCGCCCCAAATTCCTCGCGACAGTTGATCTGATATTGGCCGTTGTTGAGATTGGCTATTTCCTTCTGCGGAAGGCGGTAAAAAATAAATCCCACCGTTGAAAAGACCCCCGCCATGACGGGGGCCAGGATCACGATCGATAGCAGAGAGGCCCGCGGCAGTCTCGACGCGACGATGAGAGCGATCATTGGCACCAGAAATCGCCCCGCGGTCACGAACCGGTGGCCTTCGTAAGTTCGCCCATTGACCTCGAAGCAAAGAAACAGCGTCAATCCCGCCGTCGCCACGACCAGGACATACAGCGCCAGCAGGGAAGGCGCGTTCGGAGTCGCTCTGTCTCGCCACGAAAGATAGGCGACAACCAGCGCTGGAATGATCAGGGAGCCCTCGTCCAGCAGCAGCAGCTCCCAGCCCTCGGGGTCCAGGTCCAGCGGCAACCCGGGCGCCGCGAAGCGCGGCAACCGGGGCCAAAGCCAGCTGGCGTGCTGGATGGGACCACCCGGAGCGATGGTGCCAGCCAAGAAAAAATTCACCAGCAACGCCGCCGCCGCCAACCCGACCAGGACCAGCGCGCCCCGCCAGCGCGTCGCGCCCAGGAGTTCAGGCCATCCCAGCCACAATCCGAACAAAGCCGCGCCCATGATCACCGTCGAGATCTCGTCGGTGATGGAGCCAAGCGCGATGAGCGGCCCCAGCATCGCGAGCATTCCCCAGCCCGGCACACGCTGCTGCGTCCGATCGCGGGCCAGCCGGGCGACGTGGCTCAAGACCGCCAGAAGGACGACGCCGGCGATCATGCAGTGTGGGCGAAAGCTCAACGAAAGGTTGTTGAAGTCCGACTCGCCTTCGAAGGGTCCCAGACCGCTGCCCTGATTCTTCGATCGAAACGTCATCGGCCCCGCCAGCAGTGGGACCAAGGACGCCAGCGCGGAGGTCGCCGGCGGCCAGTGACACAGCGCCCGAAAGATCAGCGCCGCGATACCCCCGGCGATGGCCGACTGGAGATCGTGCGCCAAAGATAGAGCGCGAGAGGCGCTCATCGTCGCCAAGGACAGCGACTGGAGCAACGCCGCGAACAGATCCCCTCCCAGGTGATAGCGAAAGGCGGCGGCCCGTGGATCGTAGACGTTTCGAAAAGGCATCCGCTGGACGCGCAAGCTCGCGGTGAAGGGCACATGCCACTCCCGATCCCACATCCAATACTCGGACGACACGATCATGCTGACTGCGAAGGCGATACCCGCGGCGAGCGCCAGTGCCGCGACATCGCGGCGGGAGAGCCTCCCGAGCGGGCGGATGATGGCCCTCCCGGCCTTCGAGCGCCGGGTGGCTATTCCGGCGACGAGCGCCAACAGAAGGCCGGTGCGCACGAAGGCGACCATCTCGACCCTGAACAGATAGGTGAGCGCGAAGCTTGCCAAGAGATCGCAAGCGAAGACCAGTCCGATCACGGCGGCCAGATCGAGAGCGCTCGCACGCTCGTCGCGGAGCAGGATCACCAGCGCCGCCAGCGGCACGAGATAAAGCACGCAGGCGAGAACGCTCAGCGAGGTGAGCATAGGCGCTCGCTCTTAGCCGAAAAGCTTCGATCTGGCAAGCACTGGCCTCCCGCGGGCGCGCGGCGATCGCCGGCGGCGCCTCGGCCGCGTCGCCTTCAAAACGGCGACGCGGTCCTGTAGCATTCGCGCGCGATGTATCGGGGCCTCACGGTGGCAGTCGCGATTCCCGCCTACCGGGCGGAGTCGACGATTGGGAAGGTCATCGCAACCCTCCCGTCCCTTGTTGACCACATCGTCGTCGTCGACGACGCCTCGCCGGACGGACTGGCGAAGCAACTGGAGGCCATTGACGATCCCCGCCTCACGGTGGTCCGCCACGGAAGGAATGGTGGCGTGGGCGCTGCGATGAAGACCGCCTTTGAGCGGTGTTTGGAGTTGAACGTCGACGTCGTCGTCAAGATGGATGCCGACGGTCAAATGGATCCAGCAGCACTGCCAGCGCTGCTGGACGCTCTGATCGATACCGGCTGTGACTACGCCAAGGGGAATCGGTTCCTTGATGGGGCGGCCCTCGCCGCCATGCCTCGTCTGCGATTCCTGGGCAACCTGGCGCTGACGTTCTTGACCAAAATGGCGTCAGGATATTGGCACATCTTCGATCCGCAGAACGGCTATGTCGCCTGCCGGTCGACGATTCTCAGGCGGTTGAACCTGGCGGCGATCGCGAATGACTACTTCTTCGAAAACGACATGTTGATTCATCTCAATATCCTGCAGGGTCGAGTGGTGGACGTGCCGATGCCCGCTCGCTACGGGGACGAACGGTCGTCGATGCGCATCGGCATCATCTTGCGGCGATTTCCGGCGCGGCTGCTGGGCGGCTTTTGGAGACGCATCCTGCACCGCTATGTACTGCGGGATTTCTCGCCGGTGGCGTTGTTCCTGTTCATGGGAACGCCGCTGCTGCTGGGCGGGGCTCTCTTCGGAGCCTGGGCTTGGTACGAGTCCTGGAAGAGCGGCGTCGTATCCTCGACCGGCCGCGTGATGCTTTCGGCTCTGCCGATCGTCCTTGGATTTCAGCTGATCCTGCAAGCCATCTTGCTGGACATCAATTCAAGTCCTCGATGATCGCACCGGCGCCAAGGTCGGCCCCTGTCCGATGTGCGATCGTCATCGTCAACTACAACGGCGAAGCTTTCGTAGCCCAAGCCGTTCAGTCGGCGCTGTCTCAGACCGTCCGGCGGGCCGCGCTCGAGGCTTTCCCCGTGGTGGTGGTCGACAACGCGTCGACCGACAGATCTCTCGCCGTCCTGCGAACGTTTGGTGAGGAGATCGTGTTGATCAGCTCGCTTGAGAACACCGGCTTCTCGGGCGGCAACAACCTGGCCTTCGCCCGGATCCCCGGCGCCGAAAGCTACGCGCTCCTCAACCCGGACGCCGCGGCCGATCCCGATTGGCTGGAAGAGCTGCTTGCCTGCGCTGGGCGCCACCCGAATTGGGGTTTTGTCGGCGCCAACATCAGAGACTCCAACAGGCCCGGAGTTCTGGACAACGTCGGGCTCTGCATGGCGCTCGACGGTACGGTTCGAGGGCGCGGCCGTGGCGAACCGGATGACGGCCGCTATCGAGAGGAACGTCCCATCCTGCTGGCCAGCGGCTGCGCGATGCTGCTGAGCGGAGCCGCGTTGAGCGCCGCGGGCGGCTTTGACGAGAGCTTCTTCTGCTACTGCGATGACGTGGAGCTTTGTCTTCGCCTGAACTTGCTCGGCTACTCGGGCTGGTTCGCCCCCGCCGCCCGATCGAGTCACCGCTTTTCGGCCAGCGTGGGCCACACCTTCTCGGCGTTCAAGGCGTACCACGTCGAGCGCAACCGCTATTGGGTCGTTGCCAAGTGCTTTCCTTGGCCGGCCATCCCCGTTGCCTTGGCCGCAAGCGCGGTTCGGTACTTGTGGTCGGCCCTCGCCGTAAGCGGCAACCATGGCCCAGGGGCTCGGGCCGTCGCCAGCACCGGTCTCTACCCGGTGGTGAGCGCCGTCGCCCGCGCACACCGCGACGCGATTCTGGGGTTGCCGGAGGTCTTGCGGCACCGCCGAGTGGAGCGCTCGCGCCGCTCGCTCGGCATGGCCGAGTTCCTCGCGCGCTGGCGCCGCGACTACCTGCCTATGCGCACCGCGGTTCATCTCGAGTAACATCGCCAACTCCGCCGGATGGTCGAAACTCCAGAGAAGACTGTGGCCGTCGACGCTCAGCCTTCGCGCCACGGGCACCCGAGGGGCTCCTTGTGGTCCGCGCTCTTCCACCCCTCGTTATCGCTCGAGGCGGCGCTCGCGCGGCGGCATGACAACTTCCTGCTGCTGCGCTTCGTCGCGGCCAGCATGGTGCTCTTCGGTCACAGCTACATCCTCAGCGGCGGGCCGGGCGCGCGCGACTTCGTGGCGCGTGCAGCGCTGGGGCCGGGCGTGTACACGGGCTCCCTGGCCGTCGACGTCTTCTTCATCATCAGCGGTTTTCTGATCGCCGGCAGTTACGTCAACCACGGAAACCTCGAGACATTCCTTCGCGCTCGATTCTTTCGTCTGGTGCCCGCCTACGCCGTCTGTCTCGTGGCCAGCGCTTTCGTGCTCGGACCATTCGTCACCAAGCTCCCACTCGGCGAGTACCTGCGGGCGCCCGCGACGTTCCACTACGTCACGAAGAACCTGCGCCTCGAGCCCGAGCTGCAATGGGGCCTTCCCGGGGTGTTCGAGAGCAACCCCTATCGGAACGTGACCAACGGCTCAATCTGGAGCCTGCCGGGGGAGGTCTGCATGTACCTGTGGGTGGCGACCTTGGGCGTGGCGACGGTCTTGCGCCGACGTTCGCTCGCCAACGCCGTCCTCGTCGCTTGCCTCGTCGTCGGACTGCTCGTTCCTGAGGAGCTGCCCTTCGTCCCCGCGGCCGTCTTCGTGCGGCCGGCAGGGTTCTTCATGGCCGGGATGTTCTGCTACCTCAACCGCGCACAGAGCCCGATCCGGACGGACGTCCTGCTCGTCCTCGTCGCCGCGTGCATCTTCACCCACCACGTCGCCGTCCTCGGGCCGGCCTTCGCGTACGTCTTCGCCACCGCGCTGGTATACGGGGTTCTGTGGTTCGCGTACCGTCCGCGCCTCGGCTTCTACAATCGGTTTGGCGACTATTCGTATGGCGTCTACCTGTGGGGATTTCCCATGGAGCAGCTCGTCGTCCACGTCCATGGTCGGCCGACGTCGCCGCCCGTGTGCTTCTGGTCCGGGCTCCTTCTCACCGTGCTGTGCGCCGTCATCTCCTGGCACCTCGTCGAAAAGCCTGCCCTTCGTTGGAAGGGATGACCGGTTGCCGGGCGCTCTCGGCTATTCGCCCAGGTACGCCGCCTGGATGCTGGGATTTTGCAGCAGCGCCTGCGCTTGGTCGTGCAGCGTGATGTGGCCGGTCTCCAGCACATATCCGCGGTGGGCCAGCTTCAAGGCCATGCGGGCGTTCTGTTCGACCAGCAAGATGGTCACCCCTTCCTGGTTCAACTGTTTGATCACCTCGAAGATGCGGGCGACGATCAGCGGTGCCAGGCCCAGCGACGGCTCGTCGAGCAGCAGCAGCTTGGGCCGGCCCATCAGCGCGCGAGCCACCGCCAGCATCTGCTGCTCCCCGCCCGACAGCGTCCCGCCGGCCTGTCCGCGCCGTTCGGCCAAGATCGGAAAAAGCTGGAACATCCGCTCGCGATCTTTGGCGATCTCAATCGTGTCGCGGCGGGTGAAGGCGCCCATCTCCAGATTCTCCTGCACGGTCAGGCGCGGGAAGATCTTGCGGCCCTCCGGCGATTGCACCAGGCCGCGCTTGACGATCTCGTGCGCCGGCAGGCCGCGCAGGCTCTTGCCCTGGAAGGTCACCTCGCCCTGCCGGGCGGCCACGAAGCCGCAGACGGTCATCAACGTCGAGGTCTTGCCGGCGCCGTTGGCCCCGATCAGGGTGACGATCTCGCCTTCGTCCACGCGCAGCGAGATGCCCTTCAGCACCTCGATGGCGCCATAGCCGGCGCGTAAATTGTCGATGACTAGCAAGGCCCGCTCCTCATGGCGCGGGGTCTTCCTTGCCCAGGTACGCTTCGATCACGCGCGGGTCGGCGCGAATTTGTTCGGGCGTGCCCTCGGCGATCTTCTGGCCGTAGACCAGGACGGCGATCCGATCGCTGATGCCCATCACCACCCGCATGTGGTGCTCGATCAATAGGATGGTGACGCCGCGATCGCGGATGGTGCGAATGAGCTTCATCAGCTCGACCGTCTCCGAGGGGTTCATGCCGGCGGCGGGTTCGTCCAGCAGCAGCAAGCGCGCGCGTGTGGCCAGCCCGCGGGCGATCTCCAGGCGACGTTGGTCACCGTAGGCCAGGTTCTTGGCGAAGGCGGCGTGTTTGTCTTCCAGGCCCACCAGGGCCAGCAGCGTGCGGGCCTCGGCGCGGGCGGCCGTCTCGCTGCCCAGCGCGCGGCGGCTCGGGGCGCCCAGCCGGGCGACGCGCACCAGGTAGGCGATCGATCCCAAGATGAACAGATACAGCAGCGCCGCCCACAACGCCGCCCCGCCGATGGTCCAGCGAAACGTGGCCACAAAAAGGATCAGCAACAGCGCCAGGCCGAGCGGCGCGGCGTAATCATCCAGGCGCCGCCTCCAGCCGCCGGCGCCTTCGCCGATCAGGTGGCGCATCCCCACCAGGACGTTCTCCTCGACGGTCATGTCCTGGAACAGGCGAATGTTCTGAAAAGTACGGGCGATCCCGCGCGCCGCCACCGACGCCGGCGTCCGCCGCGTCTGCCGCCACACCGCGGCCGCGCCGCCCGCGCCCAAGAGCAGCCCGAAAACAAAAGCCAGCCCGCGTCGCCACCGCGCTGCCGCCGCGCTGTCGTCGGCTTCTTGCGCCGCCGCGATGTGCGTCTCGATCTGATCGCGGGTGGCGGCGCGGTCCAGCTCGACGCCATTGACGCGCAACACCTGGTCGTCGCCCTGCGCGCTGATGTCGGCGGAGCGCAGGTCCAGCTTGGCCAGCTGGCGCATGGCGCGCTGGCGGACGCGGGCCTCGGCTTCGCTGCGCGACGATCCATAGGGCGTGCGCCCGTCGAAGGTGGTGACGAAGAACCGCCCCGCGCGCTGTTCGATGCGCGGATGCGCGGCCAGGTAGTCGACGAAATCGCTGGCCGCTTGCCGCAGCTGAAATCCCTGCTGCGGCGATCGATAATTCTGCTTCACCACCGCCGCCCACATGACGTTCACGTCGGAGGCCAGGAAAAACAGCGCCACGCCCATCACCAGCCCGACCAGCGCCCAGCGCCCAAGGTGCCCGCGGCGCAGCGGTCGGCGCAGGTCGCGCCCGTCGAAGCTGACCGTTCCCGCCGTTGGTTGGTAGATGCCGGTGATGGCGTTGAACAGCGACGTCTTGCCGGCGCCGTTCGGCCCGATCACGGCGACGATCTCGCCCGGCTGCACCGAAAGACTGACGTCGTTGACGGCCACCAGGCCGCGGAACCGCAGCGTCAGCCGATCAACCTGCAGCAGCGGCGACGACGCGGGCGCGGCGGCGGACGGCGGCGACACGGCCTAGCCCTCCTCGTGGTGCAGCTCGCGCTGCACGCGCTTCGACGGCCACAGGCCCTCGGGGCGAAAGCGCATCATCAAGACCAGCGCCGTTCCGAAGATAAGCCACCGCCAGTTGGAAAACTGCAGCAGCACGTTGGTCGATTCGTTGCCGACGGCGCGCTGGATCAGCTTCGTGATCAGCGGCGAGATGATGTTGTCGAACGACAGCAGCACGAAGGCCCCCAGCAAGACGCCGCGCAGGCTGCCCAGGCCGCCGATGATGATGCAGCAGAGCACCATGATCGAATACGTGAAGTCGTAGGTGTTCGGTTCGGCGGTGGTCGACAGTTTCGTCGCGTACAGCGCGCCGGCCAGGCCCGCCACCGCCGCGCCGACGGAGAACGCGATCATCTTGATGCGCGCCGGGTTGATGCCCATGCAGGCGGCCACCAGCTCGTCTTCACGCAGGGCCGCGAATGATCGGCCCAGCGCCGACCGTTCCAGATTGCGAAACAGCACCACCAGCGCCACCAGCACCAGCAGCGCCAGGTAATACATGGTGAAGAACCCCACCCGGCGGCCGTCGCCGACGCCGATTGCCGACACCAGCCAGTCCGGCAGCCACGGTGTCGGGAGGGGGTTCAGCCCGCGCGGACCGTCGGTGATGTTCTCCAGATTCAAGATCACCACCCGCACCACCTCGCCGAAGCCCAGCGTGACGATGGCCAGGTAATCGCCGCGCAGCCGAATGGTCGGCGCGCCCAGGGCCAGCCCGGCGAGGCCAGCGGTCACCGGGGCCAGCGCCACCGCGCCCCAGAATCCCAGCTGAAAGGGAAATTTCTCGACCGTGAAGACGCCGGTGGTGTACGCGCCGATGGCGAAGAAGGCGGCGATCCCCAGCTGCAGCAGCCCCGCGTACCCGACCTGAAGATTCAGCGCCAAGGCCAGAATGGCGAAGATCATCACGTTCAGCAGATTGCCGCCGATCTGCAGATCGATCCCGAACACGCCGCGCGCCAGCCAATCCAGCACCGGCAGCAGCGGATACAAGAACAGCGCGATGGCCACCAGCAGCTCGGGCCGGCGCAACGCGCGCAGCGCGCGCAAACCCGACCGCCCCGTCACCTAGACCTTCTCCCGCACGTTGGTGCCGAGCAGTCCTTGCGGCCGGAAAACCAAGATCAAGATCAGCATCCCGAACAGCACCGCCGGCTGCCACTGCGCGCCGATGAACTGATCGGACGACGCCCGCACGAACCCGATCACCAGTCCGCCCAGCACCGCGCCCGGGATGTTGCCGATGCCGCCCAGAACGGCGGCGGTGAAGGCGTAAAGACCGTTTTGATAACCGATCTGAAAGTTGATGGTGTTGATGTAAAGGCCGTAGATGACCGCGGCGAATCCGGCCAGGGCGCCGCCCACCATGAACGTGGCGCCGATGACCAGGTCGACGTCGATGCCCATCAGGCGCGCCGCCGTCGGGTTCTGCGCGGTGGCGCGCATGGCCTTGCCCAAGCGGGTGAAGCGCACGAACGAATACAGCGCCACCATCACCACCAGCGACGACACGACGACCATGACGTCCTTGGGCGTGATGCGCAGGGCGGCCGTCGGGCCCAACAGGTTTTCGCTGGAGATCAAACTGGGAAACGACTTGGGCGCCGCCGCCGAGCTGCCGCTGTTGAAGACGTCCATCGGCAGGCCGCCCCAGAACAGCCCCAGGTTTTGAAAGATGAACGACACGCCGATGGCCGACACCAGCGGCGCCAGCTTGGGGGCGTTGCGCAGCGGCCGGTAAACCAGGCGATCGACGGTCCAGTTCAGCGCGGCGGCGAACAGCGCGCACAGGATGACGATGGCCAGAAGACCAAAGCCCAGCGCCACCGGCCCGGCGTTTTCCAGGTGAAACGCCCCGATCAAGGTCAGGGCCAGGAACGACGCCAGCATGAACAGATCGCCGTGGGCGAAATTGATCAGCTCCAGGATGCCGTAGACCATGGTGTAGCCGAGCGCGATCAGCGCGAAGACCATCCCGTTGGTCAATCCGATCAGCAGCTGCTGGAGAAGCGTCACCACAGGATCGGGCGCCTGCGGTTCACTTGGCGGCGGCGGCTTCGTTGCTCATCAGCGCGACGAACGCGAACTTGCCGTCCTTGACGGTGTTGACGCTCATGTTGGTCAGCGAGGTGTCGCCGTTGGCGTCGAACTTCCACGCCCCCAGCGGGCCGTCGGTCTGGCCGAGACCCACCATCGCTTCGCGAACCGCGTCGCGATCTTTCTTGCCCGCCTTGCGGAGCGCGTCCAGCGCCACCTTGCCGGCGACGTAACCGTAGACGGCATAGCCTTCCGGTTCGCTGTGGAACTTGGCGCGGTAGTTCTTCACGAACTCGGCGCCTTTGCCTTTCAGCTCGCTCGGGGGCAGGCCGCCGAAGGTGACGAAGACGCGATCGTTGACGTTCTCCGGGCCGGCCGCCTCGATGAAGGCGTTTTCGAAGCAGCCGTCGGGGACCATCAGTTTTGCCTTCAGACCGACCGCCACCATGTCCTTGGCCACCTGGCCGGCGTTGGTCTGGGTGGTGGCGCCGTAATAAACCAAGTCGGGCTTCAACGCCTTTATCTTCGTCATGATCGAACGGTATTCCTGCGCCTTCGGATCAATCTTCTCGGCGCCGGACGACAGCACTTTGAGGCCGATGTCCTCGGCGGTGTTGGCGAAGACGTTGGCGATCCCCTGGCCGTAAAGGCCGCCGTCGTAAAGGACGTAGACGCGCTTGAGGCCGCGTTGCTTGACGAACTGGGCGCCAATTTTCCCCTGGATGTCGTCGGCGGGCACCACGCGATAAAACGTGATCCGGCCGGTCGGGCGGTAGACGGCGGGCTCGTTCGGCTCGCCGGTGCCTGGCTTGGTCAGGCCGGGATAGGTCGCCGCGGGCGAGATGGTGGTGAGGCCGGCCCTGTTCAGCACCGGCATGGAGATCTTCGAGGCGCCCGAGTTGTACGTGCCGAGATAAAGCAGGATGTCCTTGTCATTGGCCGCGCGATCGGCGTTCGCCGCTTCCACTTCCGGATCCCAGTCGCCCTTCTTTGCCGAGGCGTCGTCCCAGTCCTCGTACTCGATCGTCATGTCGCCGACCTTGTAGCTGGCTTCGTCCAGCGCCAGCCGGATGCCGTTGACGATGGTGGTGGTCTGGGCGTTGCCGCTGCCCGTGCGCGGCAGGCTGGAGACGATCTTCACCTTGGTGCCGCCGCCGGGCGCTGGCGCTTCCGGCGCGGGCGTGGCGCCGCCGCCTTTGTCCTTGCACCCGGCGCCCGCCAGGGCCGTCGAAACGGCGCCGGCGATCATCCACATCCGCGAAAAACGCGTCATTTACCGCGTCGAATCTAGTGCCAGCGGCTAGTGAGGTCAATCTTCGGCTGTGGCGCGCGCGCTCACACCACGCGATCGATCAGCGGCTGCCCGCTGCTGAACCGCGCCAGGTTGTCCAGAAAATGGCGCACCAACCGCACGGATTCGTCGTCATGGCCGCCGGCGGCGTGCGGGGTGATGAAACAGTTGGGCGCCGTCCACAGCGGGTCTTCGGGCGGCAGCGGTTCGGGCGTGGTGACATCCAGGTAGGCGGCACCAATGTGTCCGGTGGTCAGCGCCGCGATCAGCGCCGCCTGATCGACGGTGGTGCCGCGGCCGATGTTGTAGAAGATGGCGCCTTTTTTCATCGCTTGCAGGCGCGCGGCGCTGAAGAACCCGTCGGTGGCCGGCGCGGCCGGCAGGATGTTGAGGACGTGGTCGGCGTCGCCCAGGGCGCGCACCGCCTCGGCGCTGTCCCAGGCCACCGCGCGCACCGGTTCGTCTCCGACGACCTGCCGGCGCATCACCGTCAGCTCCATGCCCAGCGGCGCGATGAGCTCGATCAGCCGCCGGGCGATCGAGCCCAGGCCGGCGATCAGCGCCGACTGTCCGCGCAGCAAGCGCGAGCGCGAACGCACCGTCTTTTGCGGCCAGCCGCGCGCGCCGCGCTGTTCTTCCAGCGCTTGCGGCAGTTGCCGGGCCTGCGCGTAAAAGAACGCCAACAGATGTTCGGCGCACGGCTCGTCGAACACCAGCGAGCTCTTGGTCAGGGCCGCGTCCCGCGCCTTCAGCGCCGCGCGCACGTCGTCGCGATCATAGTTGGTGTAGCCGGCGCTGGTCAGCTGCACCCAGCGGAGGCGCGCCGAGGCGATCACCCCGTCGACGTTCGGTTGCCCCAGCGCCACATCGGCCTCTGCCAGCGTCGCCGCTACCCGGTGACCGGCGGTGCTCTGCTGGAAAAGCGCCTGCGCCGTGGCCGGGAAATCCGCGTTGCAGTAGATGCTCAGCTCTTTCACGAGCGCTGACTTTAGCAGCAACTGCGCGCCGGCGGCGCGGTCACGTCGGCCCGAACCCGATGTGCGCGCGCAAGGCGACGTACTCCCTGGAAACCGACCATTCGATCAGATCGCGCTCGATGCGGGCCGCATCGGCGCTGGGGTTGGCGGCGGTGCCCAGCTGCACGGCCATGCGCAGGTCGTTGCCAATCAAGAAGCCGGCGCGCACGGCGGTCAACTGGGCGCCGCGAGCCCAGCGCTCGACGTCGAAGGTGGCATCGGCGCCGATGCCGGTACGTTTGACCACCAGCTCCAATTGCTCAAGTTGCGCGGGAGACAGCGTGCGTCCCAGAAAATCGCGATAGCGCAGCACCGGATTGGCCAGGGCGGTGGGAATCGGATGTCCGTCGCGCACCATGGTGATGGCGGCCAGCAGGATCACCTCCAGCTCGGGGCCGGCCGGCACCACTGACGGCCACACCGCCAGGTGATCGGCGCGAGACAGGGCCAGGGCGCGCGCGGCCACGAAGGCGATCTCTGCTTCGTGCCGTCCCTGCAGCACGCCGCGCCCGACCACGAACGACGGGGTGGGCGCCGCCTCGGCGATGGCGTTGCAAAGCTCGATCTCCCCCGCCGAGCTGGTGACCAGGTGCACCTCCGGCCACGGCACGCCCAGGATCTGGCTGGCGTACGTCAGCACCTTGCAGAACAGCGACGGGTCATTGGCCACGTCGCGCTGGCGCTTGCGCTTCAAGCCCCAGTCTTTGTGCGGCTTGGCCCGCGCCAGCAGCACCGTCGGGGCCACCGTGCCCAGCACTTGCGACACCACGCGGTCCTCGTCGCGGTGGTAAAGGTACTTTTGCCACAGGTCCTCGGTCAAGCGGCCGCGCGCGCGCACGAAACCCTGCGGGCGATACTGGGCGAACAGGCGCTGCTCGTCGGCGTCGGCTTGACCGAGATACGACAGCGCCTGGGCCACGCACCAGGCGGCGTCCATCTCGGTGCGCTCGGCGTGCAGGCGCAGCAGCAGCTTCAAGTGCGGAACCATCTCGGCGGTCCCGGCGGCCTTTTTCAGCAAGAAGCGGTGTTCGTCGATGGCCTGGCCGTAATGCTCGGGGCCGCACAGCTGGTGCAGCTCGGCCAGGATGGCGTGGCGGCTGGGCTCCTCCGGTTCGAGGCCCACGCACACCTCGAAGGCGGCTGCCGCTGTCTCGAAGTCGTGCAGGCGCGACCGGCTGATCTCGCCCAGCCCATGCCACAGCGCCAGCAGCGCCGGTCGGTTGCCGGGCGACGGCGTTCCCATGCGTTTGATCTGCCGGCGATAACAGCGCGCCTGCTGCTTCCAGTCTTTCGCCGCGGTCAGGATCTTGTCGATGCGCTCGAAGGTCTTCAGATCGTGCGGATCGTCGTCCAGTGCCTGGTTGTACAGATCGACGGCCTGCTGCCCAGCGCCGAGTTCGTGGTTTTGAATGGTGCCGGCGGCCACCAGGTATCGCGCTCGCGTCGCGCCCTGCGCGCTTTCCGCCAGCCGCGCCAGGATCGGCAGCACCCGCGCCCACTGCTGGGTCTCGGTCAAAAGCTCGACCAGCTTGTGCAGGATCCGCGGCGCCTCGGGCGTCGCCTCCAGCGCGGCGAAGCATTCGGCGATGGCCCGTTCCTGATCGTTCTTGCGGTCGTGATAGATGTCGACCAGCCGTTCGTGCAGCGCCGCCCGCGCTTCGTTGTCGTTGGGCAGCGCCAGCAAGCCGCGCAGATCGATGACCAGCGCATCCCAGTTGGCGGCGCGGTCGTGAATGCCGGCCAGCGCTTCCAGCGTCGGCCGGTGCTGGGGTTCGATGGCCAGCGCGCGGGTGAAGAGATCGACCGCCTTGTCTTCCTGCTGCAGGTGCAGGCGGCTCTGCCCGAGGCGGTAGAGCGCCGTAAAGGTGTCCTCGCGCGAAGGTCGCTCGCGGCGCGGGAACAGCACCGAATCGTAAAGCTGCGCCGCCTGCTCCCAGTCCTGCAGCGTGAAAGCCAGCGCGCCCCAATCGCGCAGCGTCGCCAGATAGCCCAGATCCGCCGAGAAAGATCGACGGTACGCCTCGACCGCCGCCGGGAGGTCGCCCAGGCCCTCGGCGGCGCGCCCCAGGCGGTGGCAGACCGTCGCTTGCCAGGCGGCGCCTCGGCCCTGGCCGGCGGCGCCCGGCCCGTTGTCGGCCAGGCTTTGCGCCAGCGGTCGCAGCGCCGTCCAGGCCTGTCGCTTGAAATAGATCTCCATCAGCGGCAGCGCCGCCGCGGCGTGCATCGGATCCAGCGCGACGATCTGCGCGTACAGCGCGGTGGCCTGGCTCTCGTCGTCCAGCTTCTCTTGAAAGATGGTCGCCGCTTCGAAGTTCAGCTCGATCTTCTTGTCGGGCGCCGCCACCTGGTCGGCGGCCCGTCCCAGCAGCGTGGCCGCCTTCAGCCAGTCGTTGCGTTCGCGGTAGATCTGCGCCAGCGCCAGCATGCTGGGCACGTGCGCCGGGTCCAGGGCCAGCGCCTGCGCGTATTGCTCCTCGGCGGCCAGCGGATCGCCCACCTGCGCCAGGGCCACCTCGCCCAGCTGGAAATGCAGACCCACGCGTTCGTGCCCGTTCATCTGCGCGGCCGCCCGACTGAGCAGGCGGACCACGCCTTCCCAGTCGCCCAGCGCCTCTTGCACGCGGGCCAGGCCCATCAGCGACGGCAAGTGCTGCGGACTGTCGCGCAGGATCTCGCTGTACGCGTCGGCGATGCGGGTGGGCTCGCGAAAGCGATCCAGCCATTTTCTATCCAGCACGTCGGCCAGGCGATCCCAGTCGCTGCGCCGCCGGTACAGCGTCTCCAGCAGCATCAGCGCGCCGCCGTGGTCGGGAACCAGGCCGAGCGCGCGCTGGCCGGCGGCCACCGCCTGGTCGTCGCTGGTCAGGCCCACGTCGCACCAGAAGGCGATCTGCGCCCACAGATCAGCGGCCTGCTTGGGGTCGGTCAGCGTCTCGGCCACCTCGGTCGTCGACAACACGACGTCGGGCCATTTGTCGAACGCCCGCGCCAGGCGTTCCATCTCGTGCACCACCTGGCCGCTGGTGGGATCTTCGCGCAAGGCTTCCTGCAGCGAGATAAGCGCGCTGTTGGCGTCGACCAGCCGGCGTTCGTAGATCTCCGCGATCCGGCACAGGGAGGCGGCGCGACGGGCGGGGGCGCTCTCGTGCTCGAGGCTGGTCAGCAGCTCTTCGATCAGCGCCAGGGCGTGCGCCCGATCGTCGATGGGTGAGTGGAAGGCGAGCTCCTGCATGCGTCAGTCGGCCTCGGGGCGCAAACGGTCGACCAAAGTGCTTACCACAGGACGTTTATCCTAGGGAAAAGTCGGGGCGGTCGGCGATTTCTGGAAGGTCATCAACTGCTCGAGGAAAGCGTCCATGGCCACAATCTGTGGTGCGTGGCCGCCGGGAAGGGTCAAAATCTGGGCCTGCGGAAGCTCCGCCGCCAGCCCATCGACGATCTGATGGAGAAACCGCGCCGACCCATTGCCCTTCACCAGCAGCACCGGGCGCGGAAAATTGCGCCACGCGGCGATGTCGTCCTGGTGATCGATGGCGTGGCGCGAGCTGCGCAAGGCCTGCCGGTGACGTGACCACAGCGGCCAGGCCGCCATCTGGCGCGGCGATTTTCCCGGCGGGCAAAAGCCGACGTGCACGGCGAACATCTCCAGATCGTCGTCGGTGACGTCATCGCCCAGCGAGCCCAGGCGCGCGGCCACCTGGCGGGTGTCATCGTCGACGGTGCCGCGGGCGCGCAGCACCCAGACCGCCGGCGGTTCGATGAGGGCCAGCGTGCGGACGCGCCGCGGATCGCGCAGGGCGAATGACAGGGCCACCTCGGCGCCATACGACCAGGCGACGACGTCGGCGGGCAGGGCGTGTTCGGCCTCCAGCGTGGCGTCCAGGGCGTCGGCCTCCATGGTCACCGAGTAGTCGGGCGGCAAGGGAAGGTTGTCATAGCCGTGGGCGACGTTCAGCAGCTGCACGCGCAACACCCGCCGGCTTTTTTCCAGGCGGGCGGCGTGCGCCTCCCAGCTCAGCCAGCCAAGCAGGCCGCCGGGGACCAGGACCGTCGGCGGTTCGCCGGCACCGGTGACTATGACGGGCAGCTTCATGGGTTCCTATTCATGGGCTTCAGATGATGAACGATGGGCGAGCGATTTGCTTCCGTCGGCCATGGCGCCTGCGCCGGGATGGGTGGTGGGCGGTGTCGCACGCGGCTGTCGGCGCGCACCTTATTTTTCTCCCGAACTGATCTTATGATCGCCCGGTCCGGCGGTTCTGCCGGTGGGCGTCACTGCCCTTGGGAGAAGATCGATGAAACTAGGAACGTCGCTGGTCCTTGTCCTGTCCGCCGCTTCGCTGCCGATCAGCCTGGCTGCGCGCGCTGAACCCCGGCGCGAAGAACGACACGAAGAAAAGCAGGCCGTCCGACACGAAGAAAAGCAGGCCGTCCGACACGAAGAGCACCTGCCTCCGCGTCCACCCCCGCCCGAATGGAAAGGGCACCCGCCCGGCGTTCACCCTGGCGGCCCGGCGTATCACCCGGCGGTTCACCCGCACGCGATTCGCGTCTTGCGCCCGCGAGTGGCCCGCTATGGCGAGCACCCGTGGCACCACTGGGGTCACGCTGAATTTGCCCGCCCCGTCTATTACTGGGACTGGGGCCTGGTCCATCACGTCTCCTGCACCGCCGAGGATTCTTACGGCGATCAGTATCCGGTCAGCGAGAACACCTTCGCCGGCTTCGGCCTGGTCAACATGACCGCCGTCGAGGACGACGCGCTTGACCGCTGTTACGAAGAATCGGGCGGCGATCAAAGCTGTTATCTCGCGACGTGCTCGCACTTTTAGCAAGATGAAAAGGCGGCGCGATCATTTCGGGCGCGCCGTCAGCTTCATCTCGCTGATCCAGACCGCGGCGGTGGACGAGACGGTCACCGTGGCGTGAAAGGGCCCGCCGGCGTGGTGGAGCAAACACACGCCATCGGGCGGGCAGCCTGAGAAGGTCACGGTTCGTTCGGGCCCGGCGCCGACGACCTGATTTTCCAGCGTGTAGTCGCCGCCCGGAAGATCGTCGCCCGCCAGCCAGACGTCCACCAGCGCCCGTCCGTCGCCGTGCGGGCGGATGCGCACGCCGTCCGGCGCGCCGGTGAGGACCGCGTCGCCGCCCTCGGCCAGATCGGCGTCGGCGCGGCGCCACTTGGCCAGGCGGGTGTGCCCATCGACGATCCAGGGCGTCACCGCCCAGCGGTGGCTGTCGCGCAAGCGGGCGCCCGTCGCCCACAAGCCGGGGGCGAGCTCGAACACGGCGGCGACCAGCGCGGTGGCCAGCAGCGCGGCGCGGATCAGCGCCAGCCGGGTGGGCGTGACTTCGTTCGGGGGGCCGGTCTGCGCCGCCCAGAAAAGACGCGCGAAGCCCACCTGCGCGAAGGCCACCACCGGCAAGGCCAGCATCTCGATCGGCACGCGGTAGCGTGGCTCGGCAAAGAACACGATGTAGGTCGCCGCCAGCGCCAGCTGATACGGCAGCAGGACGAACGCCGGCCAGCGCCGCTGGCTGGCCGCCAGTCCCAATCCAGCCAAAAACGCCGCCAAAATGAACACCCCGCTGGCGTTCACCGCGCCTTCGATGGTGGGGCGGTGTCGATCGAAGAACGCCTTGTGCGGCGGCACCAGCACGCCCGGCCGATACACCGGCCAGTACAGCAGCAGGCGCTCTTCATCGAACAGCCGCTCGGCCCGCAGCGCCGCCAACCCGGCGGCGTAGGTCGGTTCGAAACGCGCCCAGTCCTTGGCCAGCGCGTACGCCTGGCGGTCGATCAGGCGGTGCGGTTCGTCTAGAACCGAGTGTCCGGTGACGTCTTTGAACAGCTGGTTCAGCGCGCGGGTGTACGTGCCTTCCGAGTTGGGGTTGGTTCCGATCAGCGCGGTGATGCCGCCGTGGCTGTCGGTGAAGAACAGCTCGCCTTCGTGGCGGCGGTTGCGGAGGGCCCACGGTGCCAGCACCAGCAGCGTGGTGGCCACTGAAAGCGCGGTCAGCTTCAACGTCGCCAGCGGCCGGCGCCTGGTCAGAAGCCAATACACGGCGGCCAGCGCGGTCAGCGGCAGCGCCACCGCGCGCACATACGCCGCCAGGCCCATCACCGCGCCGAAGGACAGCGCCGCAAGCCGCGGCCGCGTCCGACCCCATCCCGTCAGGCACGCCGTGCCCACCACGATCAACGCCGCCGCCGGCACGTCAGTCCCCACCACGCTGGAAAGCGCGATCCCCGCCGGCCACAGCGCGTACAACAATCCAGCGACGATCGCCGTCGCGCATGAAGGCGGGCCGGCGGCGCCCAGCACGCGCGGGCGATCGAACAGGTGCAGCGTGGTGGCGAAGACGCCGGCCGCGCCGATCCCGCCGAAGAAGACGCCCAGAAGTTTTTGCGCCAGCAGATCGCCGCCGGCGTCTTTGATCATCGCCAGTAACACCACGAACCCCGGCATGTAGATAAAGCCGTGGTCGAGAGCGCCCCATTCGGAAAGATAGTTCGCCGACTCGCGGTACATGGCGAAATCGCCCACCGGAACGGTCGGCACCGCCAGCACCCAGCAAAGGCGCAAGGCCGTCGCCAGCAAGGTGACGGCGACGCCCCAGATCAGCGCGCGGTCGGAGTGGGGAGCAGCGGTGCTGGCCATCGTTTTCTGCCCGAACTCTAGTCGATCAGTGATATTTCTCGCGGGCTCATGTCCATCCTCCCCTTTCGGCGCCTGCTGTGCGCGAATCGCGGCGAGATTGCAGTTCGTGTTTTCCGCGCTTCGACCGAGCTCGGTTTTCGCACGGTGGCGATTTTTTCCGAGGAGGACCGGGTCCACCTGCACCGCTATAAAGCCGACGAAGCCTATCTGGTGGGCAAGGGTCTCGAGCCGGTGGCGTCGTACCTGGCCGAGGACGAGATCGTCGAGCTGGCCAAACGCCACGACGTCGATGCGGTTCACCCTGGTTACGGGCTTTTGTCCGAGCGCGCCTCGTTCGCCCGCAAGTGCCGCGACGCCGGCATCGTCTTCATCGGGCCCACGCCCGAGGCGATCGAAGCGCTGGGTAACAAGATCGCCGCCCGCAAGATCGCTCAGGCGGCGGGCGTGCCGGTGGTGCCGGGCACCGCCGAGCCGATTCGTTCCGTTGCCGAGGCGCGCGCCTTCGCCAATCAAGTCGGTTACCCGGTGATGGTGAAGGCGTCGGCCGGCGGCGGCGGGCGCGGCATGCGCGTGGTCCCTGGTGACGGCGAGATGGCCGAGGCGTTGGAGCGGGCCAAGTCGGAATCGCGCAAGGCCTTCGGCGATGATTCGGTGTTTTTGGAAAAGCTGGTGGTGCGGCCCAAGCACATCGAGGTGCAGGTGCTGGGCGACAACCACGGCAACCTGGTGCACCTGTTCGAACGCGACTGTTCGGTGCAGCGCCGTCACCAGAAGGTGGTCGAGTACGCGCCGGCCTGGTCGGTGTCCGAGGCGATCCGCGCCCGCCTGGCCGAAGACGCCCTGAAGGTGGCGCGCCAGGTGAAGTACACCAACGCCGGCACGGTGGAATTTCTGGTCGCCGAAAACGGCGCGCACTACTTCATCGAGGTGAACCCGCGCATCCAGGTCGAGCACACCGTCACCGAGGTGATCACCGACCGCGATCTGGTGCAAGCGCAGATCCGCGTCGCCCAGGGCTACAAACTCAGCGATCCGGAGATCGACATCCCCAACCAGGCGGCCATCGAACGCCGGGGCTTGGCCATTCAGGTGCGCGTGACCGCGGAGGATCCGCGCAACGATTTTCTACCCGACACCGGCAAGATCGCCGTCTATCGTCCGGGCGCGGGCCTGGGCATTCGCCTCGACGACGGGTCGGGCTACGTCGGCGCCCGGGTGTCGCCTTTCTACGATTCGCTGCTGGTGAAGATCACCGCGTCGGGCCTGGAATGGAACTATGCCCGCAGCAAGGTGGTGCGCGCGCTGCGCGAGTTCCGCATCCGCGGCGTGAAGACGAATATTCATTTCCTCGAGAACGTCCTGCAGCACCCGACGTTCGCCGCGGGCAAGGCCCACACCACCTTCGTCGACGAGACGCCCGAGCTGGTGCAGTACACCCCGCGCCGCGATCGAGCCACCCGCATCCTGCGCTATGTCGCCTCGACAGTGGTGAACGGCCACGCCACCGTGCGTGGGAAACCCAAGCCGCCGCTGGTGGCGCTGACCCGCGAGCCGTTGCTACCCTCGGTGGACCCGCGCGTCCCACCGCCCGCCGGCAGCAAGCAGATCCTGGACAACCGTGGCCCGGACGGGGTGGTTCGCTGGTTGCGCGAGGATCGCCGCGTGCGCCTGACCGACACCACCTGGCGCGACGCCCACCAGTCGCTGCTGGCCACGCGCTTGCGCACGTACGATCTGGCGCGCATCGCGCCGGCCACGGCGCGCGTCTGCGCCGATTTCTTTTCGCTGGAGATGTGGGGCGGCGCCACCTTCGACGTGGCCTATCGATTCTTGTCGGAAGATCCCTGGCTGCGCCTGGAAGAGCTGCGCAAGCTGGCCCCCAACATCATGTTCCAGATGCTGGTGCGTGGGGCCAACGCCGTCGGCTACACCAACTATCCCGACGACGTGGTGGTGGCCTTCATCGAAGAAGCGGCCAAAGGCGGCATCGACGTCTTTCGCATCTTCGACGCCTTGAATGACGTCGACAGCATGCAGGTGGCCATCGAAGCGGCGCAGAAGACCGGCAAGATCGTCGAGACGGCGATCTGCTACACCGGCGACGTCTCCGATCCCACGCGCAAGAAATTCGATCTCAAGTACTACGTCGACCTGGCCAAGGAAGTGGTCCGGCGCGGGACCCACCTCTTGGCGATCAAAGACATGGCCGGTCTTCTGAAGCCGCGCGCGGCGACCATGCTGGTGCGGGCGTTGAAGGAAGCGGTGGACGTGCCGCTGCACCTGCACATGCACGATACTTCGGGCAACAGCATCGCCAGTTACCTGGCGGCCATCGAGGCCGGCGTGGACGTGGTCGACGGCGCGGTCAGCATCATGGGCGGCATGACCTCGCAGCCGTCGCTGTCGTCGCTGGCCTTCGCGCTGGCCGGGACGCCGCGCGATCCGCGCGCCGACATTGCCGGCCTGGAAAAGCTGTCGACCTACTGGGAGCCGGTGCGCGAGTGGTACGCGCCGTTCGAATCGGGCCTGAAGGCGCCGGCCGCCGACGTCTACGAGCACGAGATCCCCGGCGGCCAGTACTCGAACCTGCGCGCCCAGGCCGAGGCATTGGGCGTGGGTGCGGCCTGGGAGACGGTCAAGCACGCGTACGCCGACGTCAATCGACTGTTCGGCGACATTCCCAAGGTCACGCCATCGTCGAAGGTCGTCGGCGACATGGCCATCTGGATGGTGAAGCAGGGCCTGGACGCCCGCGCGGTCAGCGAGAAGGCGAAGGATCTGACGTTCCCAGAATCGGTGATCGATTACATGCGCGGATCGCTCGGTCACCCGCCGGGCGGCTTTCCCGAGCCGCTGCGCACGCACATCCTGAAAGGCGCCACCCGGATCGAAGGCCGCCCCGGCGCTTCGATGCCGCCCTTCGACTGGGCGGGGGCGCGCCGTGAGATGGAGACCTTGGCCGGCATCAGCGTCGAGACGCGCGACGTGGTTTCGTACGCGCTTTATCCCAAGGTGATGCGGGAGTACATGGAGCACCGGGCGTTGCACGGCGACACCTCGGTGCTGCCGACGCCGACGTTCTTTTACGGTCTGCGCGTCGGCGAAGAGTCGTGGGTGGACATCGAGCCGGGCAAGACGCTGATCATCAAGCTGCTGTCCATCGGCGACGTCGAGGCAGACGGCGCGCGCGTGCTGACGTTCGAGATTAACGGCCAGCCCCGCACCATGCGAGTGGCCGACGACGCCGCCAAGATCACCGGCGTGCGGCGCCGCAAGGCGGCCGCCGGCCGCAAGGGCGAGATCGGCGCGCCCATGCCGGGGCGGGTGATCGATCTCGTCACCAAGGTCGGCGAGCACGTCAAGGCGGGGCAAAAGCTGCTGGTCACCGAAGCGATGAAGCTGGAGACGGTGATCAAGGCGCCGGTGAACGGGCTGGTTCGTGAGATCGTGGCCGGCGCCAGCGAAAGCGTCGAGGCCGGCGATCTGCTGGTGGTGATCGAAGAGGTCGCCTCCTGAGCGATTGCAGATGGTCGGCGCACAGGGTGGCAAGATGACGGTCCCAACCGCCGGTGCGCTCCGCGCCCGAGGTCTGGCGCTGGTGTTGCCGGCGCTGATCGGCGCGCTGTCGTGCGAACAGCGCCGATCCGAGATGCCGTCGCAACCGTCGTCGTCGCCGCCGATGGCGGAGATTTCACCGCCACCCACGAAACGCATCCGCATCGCGATGATCGGCAAAAGCTCGACCAACCCGGTGTTCTTGTCGGCGCGTTCCGGAGCGGAAGCGGCGGCGCGCGACCAATCGGCGAAGCTGGGATTTCCCGTGCAGGTGGTGTGGTTGACCCCGCCGCGCGAGGACGCGCAGGTGCAGGCGCAGCGAATCACCCAGGCGGTGAAAGAAGGAATGGACGCCGTGCTGGTGTCTTGTTCGGATGACGTGCAGCTGACGCCAGCCATCGACGACGCCGTCAGCAAGGGCGTGCCGGTGATGACCTTTGACAGCGATGCGCCGCAGTCGAAACGGTTTGCTTACTTCGGCGTCGACGATCGCCGCCTCGGCGCCACGGTGATGGCCGAGTTGGCCAAGCTGATCCATGCGCGCGGCAAGATCGCCATCCTGGCCGGCAACCCGGCGGCGCCCAATCTGCGCAAACGCGCCGAAGGCGTCAAGGAGCAGGCCGCCCGCTATCCGCACGTGGAAATAGTGGGAACATTCTTCCACCCGGAGACGCCCGAGGATGCAGCGGCGGAAGTCCTGCGCGTCACCGCCGCTTATCCCGAGCTGCGCGGCTGGGCGATGATCGGCGGCTGGGCCCTGTTCTCGAAGACGCTGCTCGACGAGCCGGCCCTGCAGAAGATGAAGATCGTCGGCGTCGACGGCTTGCCGCCCGAGCTGCGCTACATCGAAAAAAAGGTGGTGCCGGTCTTGATCGCCCAGCCGACTTTTCTCTGGGGAAATGTCGGGGTGATGAAAATTCTCGATCGCATTCAGTACCACCGAGACGTGCCGTCGACCATCGCGATGGAGCCGGTGCGCATCACCGCTGACACTCTGGGCGATTGGTCGCGCCAGTTGAAACAGTGGGGATTCGCCGACGTGCCCGAAGAATATTTGAAACTGAAGTAAACGCGCAGGCGCGAATGGCGCGCACGTTTCGGGCATGTTTCACCGTGATTTCCTGAGCGCTAAATCTGATCCACTTAACTCCAAAATCCTTTACACCCCTCACGGCCGCTGGCTAGTTTCCTCGTACTGATTCATGGCCACGACCAAAAAGAAACAACCAGGGGGTCTTTTGATGCGACTTTCCGCTTCCGCCTTTGCTTTGGCTCTTCTCTCTCCGCTGGCTGCGCTGGGCCAGACGCCGCCGCCCGCTGACGCTCCACCCGCTGCGCCGCCGCCGGCCGCGGCTCCGCCCGCTGCGCCTGTTCCTGCTCCTGCGCCCGCACCGGCGGCAGTCGCCGCTCCTGCGCCGGCTCCCGCTCCTGCGCCGGCTGCGCCGCCCGCGAAGACCTGGAAGGATCTGGTCACGTTCGATGGCCTCGTTGACGCTTATTACCTGTACAACCTCAACGGCGTGAACAGCTTGAGCCAGCCGGGAGTCCGGCAGTTTGATACCAACTCAAATACGTTCACGCTGAACCTCGCCAAGTTGGGCATCGGCGTCAGCGCGGACAACGTTGGTCTGCGCATCGACATGGGTTACGGCTCGATGGGCAACATCATCAACGGCACCACCCCGGTGCTGACCCCTCCGCCCGCGGGTTCGACCATGCCGGGATCGGCAATCGTGCCCAACGCCTTTCTGATCGAGCAGGCCTACGCCACGGTTATCCCGGTCGAC
The DNA here is from genome assembly GCA_036268875.1 of Polyangia bacterium. GTDB lineage: Bacteria > Myxococcota_A > Polyangia > Fen-1088 > Fen-1088 > DATKEU01. The sequence goes on from DATATI010000014.1 coordinate 206,298, forward strand.
AACTTCACCATCGACTTCGGTAAATTCACCACCACCGCCGGCGCCGAGGTCATTGAAGCCAACAAGAACTGGCTCTACTCGCGTTCCTTCCTGTTCTTCAACATCCCGCTGGTCCACACCGGTCTGCGCCTCGGCTACAAGATCAACGACATGGTGTCGGTGCAGGGCAGCGTGGTGAATGGCTGGAATGGTCAGGGCTTCGAGATCGACACGAACAAGGACAAGACCATCGGCTTGTCTGTCTCCCTGACGTTGCCGGGCGGGGTCAGCGTGATTCCGACCGTCTACTTCGGCAAGGAAGGCAGCAGCACCGACACGCGTTTCTTGGGTGATCTGGTCGCCGCGTATTCGGCGGGCGCGCTGGGCTTGAACCTGAACGTCGACTACGTCAACGACAAGGCCGGCAATATTGATAACTTCTTTGGCGTGGCCGCGATGGGGCACTATGCGGTCGCCGATCACCTGTCGCTGACGGTTCGCGGTGAGTACGCGCAGCAGAAGTTTGGGGACACCACGAACAAGCTGGAGGAGTTCACGTTGGGCGCGGGCGTGCCGATGGCCGGCCGCTTCGAGTTCCGTCCCGAGTTCCGCATGGACTTCACCGACCCGGCCCAGTTTGTGGGCGACTCGGGTGCCAAGAAGACGCAGGCCACGTTGACCGGCGCCTTCCTGGCCTGGTTCTAAGCAAGCGCACGCCGTCGGCGTGCGGATGAGAGGGGCTCGCGGCGGGTTGCTGCGAGCCCCGTTTTTTTTCTTTTGATACTGGCGCTTCCGGAAATTGATAACCGGAAAATTGCTTTACCGTCGCGGGGACGTCGTTTACGTTGCCGCCTTCACAACGGATCTGAGGAGGACAGGATGCGCATTCACTTGGCAATGGGAGCGGCAGCGGTCGCTCTGTTTCCCCTGACGGTGATGGCCCAGACGACGCCTCCGCCTCCGGCACCCCCGGCGGATGTGGCTGCGGCGCCTCCGGCGGTGCCGGGCGTGCAGAAGACCTGGAAAGACATGGTGACGTTCGAGGGCCTGGCCGACGCGTACGGATCGTTCCGCCCCGGCGGCTCGCAGAGCGTTCCGCTCGGCTTCCGCGTCTTCGATGCGCCGACGGACACCTTCTCGCTGGCCTTCGCCAAGCTGGCGGTGGGCGTGAAGGCCGACCCGGTGGGGATGCGGCTGGATCTCGGGTTCGGCCCGGTCGCCGACCTCACGGCTTCCACTCCCAACGCCGAAGTTTGGAAGCACATCTTGCAGGCGTACGGCACCTTCGCCGTCGGCGGCACCACGCCGCTGACCATCGACATCGGCAAGTTCGTCACCGCCGCCGGCGCCGAGGTGATCGAAGCGCACGCCAACTGGAACTACTCGCGGTCGTTCCTGTTCGGCTACGCCATTCCGTTCACCCACACCGGCGTGCGCCTGACCGCGCCGCTGTCCAGCGCGCTGACCTTGCAGGTGATGCTGGCCAACGGCTGGGACAACAGCATCGACAACAACGCCGGCAAGACGCTGGGCGTGTCCGCGACCTTCGTGGCGCCCACCGGCACCACCATCATCGGCAACGTGATGGCCGGTCCCGAGCCGCAGATGGGCGCCGGCAACCCGTGGCGTTTCCTGGTCGACGCCGTGGTCTCGCAATCGTTCGGCAAGCTGTCGCTGAACGCCAACTTCGATTACGGCCACCAGGACACGTTCAACTGGTGGGGCCTGGCCGCCTACGCCCGCGCGCCGGTGACGTCGATGATGAACCTCAGCGTACGCGGCGAGATCTTCCAGGACCGCGAAGGCTTCCGCCTGGGTCTCCCGCTTGGTTCGTACACCGTCGAGGAGATCACTGTCACCGCCGGCTTCCCGGTCGGCAACAACGCCGAGCTGCGCGCCGAGGCCCGCTTCGATTTCGCTGGCGACACCATCTATGCCTACGAGCCGATGGGCACGGACGCCAAGAAGTTCCAGTCCTCGCTGACCGGCGCCGCGCTGGTCTGGTTCTAGGCGCTGGGGGCGTTCGTTTTCACTCGCTGCTGGTGCAAGGCATCATGCCGCCGACGTGGGCCAGCACCACGCTAGGCGCTGGGGGCGTTCGTTTTCACTCGCTGCTGGGGGTTGGTCTCCCGGCGTCGCCACAGATCTGCGTGCGTCTGGCAGCTGTTGCTGGCGGGGCAACAACACTGTAGGCCCCTGGACAACGGGAGCTCATTGGCTGAATAAAAATACCCTTATATTTCAGATAATTAAGCAAATTATCCAGATAGATATCGTATGGCACATTACATGCTTTATGTATGTGCATGCGCCTCTCGATTCTCGGCAATTCTCTGCTTGTCCTCGCCACGGTGGGTCTCGGTTGCAAGGAGCAAGACCTCAGTAACAGTGGCGATGAAGCCGAGGGCGCCGCGACGGCCTCGCTCAATGGGCTGCCCGACATCAACGGCCTGAGCAGCTACAACGGACTCAATTCGCACAACGGATTGAACGTCTATAACGGCCTCAATTCGTACAACGGCCTCAACTCGTACAACGGCCTCATGAGCAGCGCCGACGGACGCACGACGATTTCCTATCTGGTTCGTTGCGCGCTGCCGGCCGGCCATCAGATCACCAAACAGGATCAAAACAACAACTGGTACACCTTCGAAGGCGCCATTGGCGTGGCGCCCAGCTGGGAGATCGGGGCTTGCGATCAGACCTGTCAGGAATCGATCTCGGCCTGCCTGATGGCGCACGTCAACACCACCGGCGTTCATATTCCGCTGTGGCTCGATTCGCCAATGAGCGCGATCGGCTGGGGCCAGTCGCCGTGGTACCCGAATCGTGAGGGGACGTTCTTCGGCAACGTCTTCACGCCCAACAGCGCGGGCACGATCGACGCCTTTTATTGCAACGGACCGGCCTTCGGCAAGGCCACCGTTCCTGGCCGCGTCGGCGGCTCCCAGACCGGTAGCCCCTACCGGAACCCTTTCATTTCTGGCAGCAACCCGAACGGGTATTGCACTCCGTGCACCAACACTGTCGACGGGCCCAGCTCCTGCCCGGTGAACGGCAAGACTTTCAGCACGCCGGTCACGGTGTGGCGTGGACAGACGTTCCAGGCCGAAACCGCCGCCCACACCGGCGGCGTCGCCATCTACAGTTGCCCCAACACCTGCTCGGGCGGCTATCGCGTCGGCAACATGAGCCCCACCCAGGGCGTCACCCTCAATGGCGTCAACGTCTCGACCGCCGGAACGCACGATCTGGTCGTCTACTACGCCAACGGCGACTGCACCGGATACAACTACCGCAACCTCAGCATCAACGTGAACGGTGGACCGCCGCAGCACCGCGCCTTTCCGTCGGTCAAGACCTGCGACTGGAACACGGTCTCGGCGATCACCATCAGCCTGAACGGGTTCGTGGCCGGCTCGAACAGCGTGGCGCTCTTCGCGGACAGCGGCAGTCCGGCGCCTGACCTCGACTGGATCGAGGTCATGAGCGGCACGTCGGTCACCAAAGTGGATCCGACCCTGGTCGGCTACTGGAAATTCGACGAAGGCGAAGGCAGCACGCTGGTTGACAGCTCGGGCACGGGCAACGACGCCTCGATCACCAAACAAATGAACTGGAACACCAGCACGGCCAATCTGCCGTCATTGCAGTTCGCCGACAAGGCGGCGCTGGTCCTTGGTTCCGGTGCTTATGCCACCGCCGGGACGACCGGGGTGCCGGCCACCAACGCGCCGCAAACCATCTCGGCGTGGATCAACATCGGTGCACTGAACAGCGCGTCCGACGAGTACATCGTTTCGCTGTGGAATCCGGCCACGACCAAGGCAGTGTCGATGGGGATCCGAGGTAACCAGTTCCAGGTGTGGGCCTGGAACCCGAGGGTGCTGGTCGGGGTACCCGTGCCGTCGCTTCATTCATGGCATCACGTCGCCTACTCTTTCGACGGCCGGACCAACAAGCTATACGTGGACGGCAAGGCGGTGGCGACGAGCACCACCGTCCCCGATGCCTCAGCCGTGACGGTGGCTGAGATCGGTTCCTGGTACGGCAGCGGCGCCTACTCAGGTCAGCTCGACGAGCTGCGCGTCTATAACGTCGCTCTCAGCGCCACGCAGATCGCCCAGCTCGCCGCCGGCGCGCCGTAACTGAGACGGTTTAGCCGCGTATCCCCAGGATGTCGTTCAACACGCCCGCCGCCGTCACCGCCGGGCCGGCGCCCGGGCCAGTGATGACCAGCGGGTTGTCGCGATAGCGGGTGGTCGTGAAGGCGATCTGGTTGGCGGTGCCTTTCAGGCCGAAGAAGGGGCTGGTGCTGTCGACGGCTTGCAGGCCGACAGCGATCTTCGATTTGGTCACCGAGGCGATGTAGCGCAGCTGGGCGCCCTTGGCCTTGGCGGCGGCGGCGCGCTTTTCCCAGTCGGCGTCCATTTTCTCCAAGCTGGCCAGGAATTCCTGGCGCGACAGCTTGGTGAATTTTTCGGGCGCCAACGATTCGACGATCACGTCGCCGGGCTCGCCGGGAAATCCCAGCAGGCGGCCCAGGATCAGCGCCTTGCGGCCGACGTCGGCGCCCGACAGATCGTCGCGCGGGTCGGGCTCGGTGAAGCCTTTCTCCATCGCCTTGCGCAAGGCCTGCGAAAACGGTCGGCCGCGGCCGATCTCGGTCAGCAAAAAACCCAGCGTCCCCGACAGGCAGCCTTCGATCTTCAGGACCCGATCGCCCGATTCGTCCAGCTTGCGGTAGGTGTCCAGGATGGGCAGGCCGGCGCCGACGGTGGCTTCGAACAAGATGCGGCGGCCCTGTTTTTTGGCCAGCGCCTCCAGCTCGTCGCGTTCGACGCGCGGGCCGGACAGCGGGCGCTTGTTGGCCATCACCACGTCCATGCCGGCGCCCAGCGCCTGCTTGACCAGCGGCCCGGTCTCATCGGCGGTGACGTCGACCAAGATGGGATCGGACAGCGCGTGCCGCGACAGGAAGGTGATCGCCTCACCGGGCGACGCCGCCTGGCCGCCGTTGACGGTGGCGAAATGGTGGCCGTCCTTCTTCGTCGCGGCCAACGCAGCGACGGTGCGCAACGACATGCCCTTCGGATCGAAGACGAAGCCGCTGCGATCGAGGGCGGCGACCACGCGCACCTTGGCGGCGCCGTTCTTGCCCGCCGCTGACCTGGCGATGATGCTGGCCAGCGAGCGGCCAATCTGCCCGAAACCCAGCATCACCACGTCGGTGTGGTCGGCGCGGGTGGCGCCGCCGCCGCCGATCTTCGCCAGCTGAAAGGCGTCGTGAATCGCCCGCTGCGCGGCGCCCGCATCTTTCGCCGACACGACGAAAGAGATGTTCAGCTCCGACGAGCCTTGAGCAATAGCCACGATGTTGATCTCGGCGGCCGATAACGCGCCGAAGACGCGTGCGGCGATCCCGGGGTGGCCGGCCATCCCGATGCCGACCACGGCCAGCGTGGCCAGGCCCGTCTGGATCTCCACGCCGTCGATGTCCTTGCGGGCGATCTCGTCGCGAAAAACCTCCAGCAGGCGATCGCGGGCCTTGCGCGCGGCGGACTCGGGAACGCCGAGGCAGATCGATTGCTCAGACGACGATTGCGAGATGAGGGCCACCGACGTGCCGATGCGAAACAACGCTTCGAAGGTGCGGGCGGCGATGCCGGGCACGCCTTGCATGCCGCTGCCGGTGACGGTCAACAGCGCCTGTCCCGCCGCCGCCGACAGCGCCTTGACCGGGTATTTGTCCAGCGTGCGGCGCGCGGAGATCTCCGTGCCGGCGGCGCGCGGATCGGCGAACGGCCGTACGTAAACCGGGATCGACCTGCCGACGATGGGGATGAGCGCCCGCGGGTGCAGGACCTTGGCGCCGAAGTACGCCAACTCGGCCGCCTCGCGCACGTGCAGCTGCGGGATCACGCGCGCGTTGTTGACCACACGCGGATCGGCGGTCAGCAACCCCGGCACGTCCTTCCACAAAGAAACCTGCGCCGCGCTCAGCGCTCGGCCGAGCAGCGTGGCGGTCAGATCCGATCCGCCGCGGCCCAGGGTGGCCACGCCCGCCGGCTTGTTGCGATCGGCGTCGTCGTCGGAGCGCGGCGCCGCGCCCAGGAAACCCGGCACCACTGGCACCACGCCGGCGTCGATCAGCGGGCGCAGCACCTTGCGCGCGGCCGCGTCGGTGAGATTCAGATTCGGCGAAGCGCCGCCGAATGGTCCGTCGGTGAACACCACCTCCAGCGCGTCGACGTAGCGGGCCTTGACGCCCGAGCCGGCCAGCGCGGCGACGAAAAGCTGCGCCGACAACCGCTCGCCGCGCGAGACCACCAGGTCGCTGGTGCGGGGGGTCAGCTCGCGCAGGAAGGCCAGGCTGTTCAAAAGGCCCACCAGCTCTTCGGTCGATTGATCGATGACCTTGCCGACCTGTTCGCGCGCTTCACCCTTCGGGCAGACGACGTCCAGGATCGATCGATAGCGCGCGCGCAGGGTCTGGGCGTCGCGTTCCATGCTGTCGTCGCCGCCGCTGACCGCGCGGTTGGCCAGGCCCAAAAGCGCGTCGGTGATGCCGGCCAGCGCCGACACCACCACGGCGCGGGGGGCGGTGCGCTTTTGCATGATCCCCACGGCGTGCCGGAACGCCTCCGCATCACCCAGCGACGCCCCGCCGAATTTGTGCACCTCTGGTGCTGCTTTCTTGCCCGCCATCTGGCGGCAAGATGTACCACGCGGGCAGCGGTCCAGTCAGGTGGCGGGCGGCGGGCAAACGCGGCGACGACAGCGACGCGTCCAATGCGGTAAATTGGACGCACCATGGCCTCTCGATCCACGTTCCGCTGCATCGCCGGCTGTCACGGCGAGTACCCGCTTGATGAAGTGATCTACCGCTGCCCCAAGTGCGGCGATCTTTTGGAAGTGGTGCACGACATCGACGCCCTGAAGGCGCGCAGCGCCGCCGCCTGGATAAAGCTGTTCGACGAGCGATACCTGCGCACGCAGTGGCCGTATGGATCGGGCGTGTGGGGCAAGAAGGAATGGGTGCAGCCGCACGTGCACGACGAGAACGTCGTCTCGATGCTGGAGGGCGGGACCAATTTGCTGTGGGCCGAACGTTACGGGCGCGAGCTGGGCCTGACCGATCTGTGGGTCAAGCAGTGCGGCGTCTCGCACACCGGATCGTTCAAGGACCTGGGCATGACGGTGCTGGTCTCGACGGTGAAGCAGATGATCGCCGACGGTAAGAAGATCGGCGCCGTGGCCTGCGCGTCGACCGGCGACACGTCGGCGGCGCTGGCGGCCTACGCGGCGGCGGCGGGCATCCGGGCCATGGTGATCTTGCCGCGCGGGAAGGTGTCGACGGCGCAGCTGGTGCAGCCGCTGGCCAACGGCGCCAGCGTGCTGGCCATCGACGGCGACTTCGACGCCTGCATGCGCATGGTGCAGCAGCTGGCCGAGGAAGAGGGCGTGTACCTGGCCAACAGCATGAACAGCCTGCGCATCGAAGGCCAGAAGACGGTGGCCATCGAGATGGTGCAGCAGTTCGACTGGGCGGTGCCGGATTGGGTGCTGATCCCGGGCGGCAACCTGGGCAACGTCAGCGCGCTGGGCGCCGGTTTCCTGATGATGCGCGACCTGGGCGTGATTCAAAAGCTGCCGCGCATCTGCGTGGCGCAGGCGCAGGCGGCCAACCCTCTTTATCTGGCCTACCAGGCCGGCTATGACAAATTCCATCCGGTGACGGCCAAGCCGACGCTGGCCTCGGCGATCCAGATCGGCAACCCGGTCAGCGTGCGCAAGGCCATCCGCACGTTGCAGCGCTTTGAAGGCGTGGTCGAGCAAGCGTCAGAGGCCGAGCTGGCCGACGCGGCGGCGCGCGCCGATCGCACGGGCCTGTTCAATTGCCCGCACACCGGCGTGGCGCTGGCGGCGCTGGAGAAACTGGTCGCGCGCGGCGAGATCAACAACCAGCACCGGGTGGTGGTGGTCAGCACCGCCAACGGTCTGAAGTTCACCGACTTCAAGACCCAGTACCACGACGGCACGCTGGCCGACGTGCCCAAGCCTCGTTACGCCAACCAGCCGGTGCTGCTGCCCAACGAGTACGGCGCGGTTCGCGACACGGTGAGGAAAATCTTGGACTCGCGCGATAATTGAGGCGGCTTGGAGATCCACCCTCAGGATGCGGCGCTGGTCGGCACGGTGCTGGGCGAGGCGTATCGCCTGACCCGGGTGCTCGGGCGCGGCGGGATGGGGGCAGTGTTCGAAGGGCAGCACCTGCGCCTCAACAAGCGGGTGGCGGTCAAGATGATGACCCGCGAGCTGGCGGACAACGCCGAGGCGCTGGCGCGGTTCCGGCGCGAGGCCGAGGTCACGTCGCAGCTGGGGCATCCGCACATCGTGCAGGTGTTCGACTTCGGTCTGTCGGCGGCGGGCGAGCCGTATCTGGTGATGGAGTTTCTGGAGGGCGAGGATCTCGACCAGCGGCTACGGCGGGTCGGGCGGCTGCCGCTGGCGGCGGCGACCAACATCATCAAGCAGGTGTCGTCGGCGCTGGCGGCCACGCACAGCAAAGGGATCGTTCACCGTGATCTCAAGCCGGCGAATATTTTTCTGCTCACTGTCGACGAGACCGACTTTGTGAAGGTGGTCGACTTTGGGATCAGCAAGGTGCGGGCGGCGACCACCCGGCTGACGGCGGCGTCGGTGGTGATGGGGACGCCTTACTACATGTCGCCCGAGCAGGCGTCCGGCCGGGTCGACGAGATCGATCACCGCACCGATCAATGGGCGCTGGCCTGCATCGCGTACGAGCTCTTGGCTGGGCGGCCGCCGTTCACCGGGGAGAACGCGGCCTCGCTTTTGTATCAGGTGGTGCACCAGACGCCGTCGCCGCTGACGACGCGCGCGCCGGAGGTTCCGGGGGCACTTGATCAGGTGCTGGGCTGCGCGCTGGCGAAACCGATCGAGCAGCGCTTCGCTTCGATGACGGTGTTCGCGCGCGCGTTCGAGGATGCGGTGGCGGGGCGCCCGGTGGCCGGGCTTGCCCTGGCGCCGGTCGTGTCCGCGCCGGTCGCCGCCGCAGAGCCGCTCGCCGACGGTGGCCGTTCGCCGATGGTGACTCCCAAGCAGACGACGTTTTCCACCGCCGCCGCCGAAGCGATCGCCTCCGAAGACGGTCCACCACCCCGCAGCAACAAGCCGCTGGTGATGGGTGGCGTGGTGGCGACGGTTCTGCTGGCGGGCGCGGTTCTGTTTGCTACGCGCGGGCGGCCGCCGGTCTCTAACAGTGCCGCGGCGAAACCGCCCGCGGTGAGCGCGACGCCGGTCGCTCCAGCCGCGGCGTCGGTCGCGCCGCCGGTGCCTGCACCCGCGCCCGCGGTCGCGCCCCCCGCGGTGACCGCCGCGATGGACCGACCGAGCAAAGAGAAAGAAAAAAAGGAAAAGCCCAGGAAGGCCAAACCGCGCACCGAACGCGCCGCCACCCACGCGGCGAATGGCGAACCGGCCGCCGCCGTGCCCGCTGTCTCAGCGCAGCCGGCGTCCGCGCGCGGGCCCGCCGAGGTGACGCCCCAACCCGCCTGGCCGCCCCCGGGCACCGCCGCCGAGCCAAAGTACCAGCCCGCCTGGCCGCCGCCATCCGATGGCACGGCCGAGCCGCCGAAGCCAAAAAAGAAGGGCTTTTTCCACCGCATTTTTCGGCGCGACGACTAGGCGTCGGCGCGTCAGCCGGGCCGATTGTTTCCGTCGCATTTCCAGTCTGAAAATCCTTCGTTGTCACCGCGCCCGGGGCTTTACAGGCTGCGGCCATTCTGGCTAGCGTGGCCGGGAAATTGGAAAGGGGAGGGTCGGTCGTTGTGCTAGATTCGACCCCTTTGCAAAGTTCCGTAGCAAGTTCGTGATGATGCCGAGCGCGGCGCGTGTGCGGGGGTTCCACGGAGCCGCCGCGGAGGAAAAGGGTCGCCGAGATGAAAACGCTTCAGGGACCGGGGGGGCAGGGTCTTTACGATCCGCAGCACGAACATGACGCTTGCGGCGTCGGCTTCGTCGTCGACCTCAAGGGTCGCAAGTCCCCGGCCATCGTCCAGAACGCCATCCAGGTCCTGCTGAACCTTCAGCACCGCGGCGCGTGCGGCTGCGAGAAGAACACCGGCGACGGCGCGGGGATCCTGCTGCAGATCCCGCATCGCTTCTTGAAGGAAGAGTGCGACCAGCTTTCCATCACGCTTCCAGAGGTGGGCCAGTACGGCGCCGGCGTGGTGTTTCTGCCCACCAACAAAGACAGCCGCGAAGCCTGCGAGCGCATCTTCGAGCAGGCGGTGCGCGAAGAAGGCCAGACCTTCCTGGGCTGGCGCACGGTCCCCACCGACAATCGCCTGCTGGGTCCGACGGCGCAGGCATCGCAGCCGGTCATCCGGCAGATCTTCATCGGCAGCACGTTGCCCGACCACGGCGCCGACGATCTGGCCTTCGAGCGCAAGCTGTACGTCATCCGCCGCAAGGCCCGCCACGCCGTTCGGCGGTCGTCCATCCCCGAGCGCGGCCACTTCTACATCCCCTGCCTGTCCAGCCGGACCATCGTCTACAAAGGGATGTTGAATCCGAACCAGCTGCGCGAGTTCTTTCCCGACCTCGGCAGCGATCGCGTGGAATCGGCGCTGGCCATGGTGCACTCGCGCTTTTCGACCAATACGTTTCCTAGCTGGTCGCGCGCCCATCCCTATCGACTGATCGCCCACAACGGCGAGATCAACACCCTGCGCGGCAACGTCAACTGGATGCACGCCCGCGAGAGCATGTTCGAGTCAAAGCTGTTCGGCGACGACTTGAAGAAGTGCATCCCGGTCATCGACACCGACGGCAGCGACAGCGGGATGTTCGACAACGTGCTGGAGCTGCTGATGCTGACCGGCCGTTCGTTGCCGCACGCGGTGATGATGATGGTGCCCGAACCGTGGTCGAACCACGAGACCATGTCGCAGGCGAAGAAAGACTTTTACGAGTTCCACGGCTGCCTGATGGAGCCCTGGGACGGTCCGGCCGCGGTGGCCTTCACCGACGGCGTCCGCATCGGCGCGGTGCTGGATCGAAACGGCCTGCGGCCGTCGCGTTACTACGTCACCAAGGACGGCCTGGTGGTGATGGCTTCGGAGGTGGGCGTGCTGCCCATCGAGCCGGAGCGTGTGCTGGAGAAAGGCCGCCTGCAGCCGGGGCGCATGTTTTTGGTCGACACCGCCGCCGGCCGCATCATCGGCGACGACGAGCTCAAGACCCAGATCGCCAGCGCCCAGCCGTACGGCCTGTGGCTGAAGGAAAACCTGGTGGCGCTGGACGATTTGCCCAAGCCACCGACGGTGATCGAGCCTGATCACGAGACGGTGCTGCGCCGCCAGGAGGCCTTCGGCTACACCACCGAGGACATCAAGGTGCTGGTCGCGCCGATGGCCACCGACGGCGTCGAGGCCATGGGATCGATGGGCACCGACACGCCGCTGGCGGTGTTGTCCGAAAAGCCGCAGCTGCTTTACAACTATTTCAAGCAGCTGTTCGCCCAGGTGACCAACCCGCCGGTGGACGCCATCCGCGAAGAGCTGATCATGGCGGTCGACACCGCCATCGGTCCGGAAGGCAACCTTCTGGAACCGACGCCGGTCTCGGCGCGCCAGATCGGGTTGCACACCCCGGTCCTGCGCAATGAAGAGCTGGAAAAGCTGCGCCAGTTGCACGGTAACGGCAGCTCGCACGGATTTTCCACCGTCACCATCCCGATGCTGTTCAAGGTCAGCGAGGGCGGCGCGGGCCTGAAACGCGGCATCGAGGAGCTGCGCCGCAAGTGCAGCGAGGCCATCGCCGCCGGCCACAACATCATCATTATCTCGGACCGCGGCCACGATCGGACGCTGGCGCCCATCCCGGCGTTGCTGGCGGTGTCTTCGGTGCAGCACCACCTTTTGCGCGAAGGCTCGCGCACGCGGGTGGGCGTGGTGGTCGAAAGCGGCGAGCCGCGCGAGGTGCACCACTTTGCCTTGCTGCTGGGCTATGGCGCCAGCGCCATCAACCCGTACCTGGCCTTCGAGACTATCCACGACATGGTTCGCCAGGGGACGCTGTCGGGCGGCGACGCTGATCGCTCAGAGCAGAAGTTCGTCAAGGCGGTGGGCAAAGGGATCGTCAAGGTGTGCTCGAAGATGGGCATCTCGACCATCCAGAGCTATCACGGCGCCCAGGTGTTCGAGGCCATCGGCCTCAACCACGAGTTCATCGACGAGTACTTCACCTGGACCGCGTCGCGCATCGCCGGCATCGGCATCGACCAGATCGCCGAAGAAATATCGCGCCTGCACGCCCGCGCCTTCCCCGATCGGCCGCTGCCCACGCACAGCCTGGAGGCGGGCGGCCAGTACCAGTATCGTCGCGGCGGCGAGTTCCACCTGTTCAACCCCGAGAGCATCCACAAGCTGCAGTACGCCTGCCGCACCGGCAATTTCTCGGTGTTCAAAGAGTATTCCAAGCTGATCGACGATCAGTCGCAGCACCTGTGCACGCTGCGCGGGCTGATGGAACTGAAGTCCGAGCGCCCGCCGGTGCCGATCGACGAGGTCGAGACCGTCGAGCAGATCGTCAAGCGGTTCAAGACCGGCGCCATGTCGTACGGTTCGATCAGCCGCGAGGCGCACGAGACGCTGGCCATCGCCATGAACCGCATCGGCGGCAAGAGCAACACCGGCGAGGGCGGCGAAGATCCGGCGCGGTACGTGCTGGACGCCAACGGCGACTCGCGCAGCAGCGCCATCAAGCAGGTGGCGTCGGGGCGTTTTGGCGTCACCAGCCAATATCTGGTCAGCGCCAAGGAGCTGCAGATCAAGATGGCCCAGGGCGCCAAGCCCGGCGAGGGCGGACAGCTTCCCGGGTCGAAGGTGTACCCGTGGATCGCCAAGGTCCGCAACGCCACGCCCGGCGTCGGCTTGATCTCGCCGCCGCCCCATCACGACATCTATTCAATCGAAGATCTGGCGCAGCTGATCCACGACTTGAAGAACGCCAATACGCAGGCCCGCATCAGCGTCAAGCTGGTGGCCGAGGTCGGCGTCGGCACCGTCGCCGCCGGCGTGGCCAAGGCGCACGCCGACGTCGTGCTGATCAGCGGCCACGACGGCGGCACCGGCGCGTCGCCGCTGACCAGCATCAAGCACGCCGGCGCGCCGTGGGAGCTGGGCCTGGCCGAGACGCACCAGGTGCTGGTGCTGAACAACCTGCGTTCGCGCATCACCGTCGAGACCGACGGCCAGCTCAAGACCGGCCGCGACGTCATCGTCGCCGCCCTGCTGGGCGCCGAGGAGTTCGGCTTCTCGACCGCGCCGCTGGTCACCGTCGGCTGCATCATGATGCGCGTCTGCCATCTGAACACCTGCCCGGTGGGCGTGGCCACGCAGGATCCCAAGCTGCGCAAGAAGTTCACCGGCAGCCCCGACCACGTCGTCAACTTCATGCGCTTCGTGGCCCAGGAAGTGCGCGAGCTGATGGCCGCGCTGGGCTTCCGCACCATCAACGAGATGGTCGGCCGCAGCGAGTTCCTGCAGACCTCGAAGGCCATCAGCCACTGGAAGGCGCGCGGCCTGGATCTGTCGAAGATCTTCTATCAGCCCGACGCCGGCGCCGACGTGGGCCGTTACTGCCAGATCGCCCAGGACCACGGCCTGGAGGCGGCGCTGGACAACACCACGCTGCTGGCGCTGTGCAAGCCGGCGCTGGACGGCGGCACGCCGGTGAAGGCCACCGTGCCGATCCACAACGTCAACCGCGTCGTCGGCACCATCGTCGGCAGCGAGCTGACCCGGCGATTCGGCCCCGAGGGGCTGCCTGACGACACCATCTCGCTGAAATTCGAGGGCTCGGCCGGACAAAGTTTCGGCGCCTTCGTGCCCAAGGGTATGACCCTGACCCTGGAAGGTGATTCCAACGATTACGTCGGCAAGGGATTGTCGGGCGGCAAGATCATCGTCTATCCGCCCAAGTCGTCGACGTTTGTCGCCGAGGACAACGTCATCATCGGCAACGTGGCGTTCTATGGCGCCACCGGCGGCGAGGCCTACGTTCGCGGCGCCGCCGGCGAGCGATTTTGCGTGCGCAACAGCGGCGTCAACGCCGTCGTGGAAGCCGTCGGCGATCACGGCTGCGAGTACATGACCGGCGGTCGCGTCGTCGTCCTGGGCCCGACCGGCCGCAACTTTGCCGCCGGCATGTCGGGCGGCGTGGCGTACGTGCTGGACGAAGGCGGGTCCTTCACCGCCAACTGCAACAAAGAGATGGTGGGCCTGTCCAAGCTGGACGACGCGCAGGAGATTCATCTGCTGCACGGGATGATCTTCCGCCACGCCCAGCTGACCGGCAGCAAGCGCGCCGAAGAGGTGCTGGCCGCCTGGAACAACTGGATCCCGTATTTCGTGCGCATCATGCCGCACGATTACAAGCGCGTCCTGGAAGCCCAAAGACGCATGCGCGAGACCGGCCTGTCGCAGGAACAAGCGGAGATGGCCGCGTTCGAGCTGAACTCACACGACTTGGCCCGCCTCGGCGGCAAGTAAACGGCGGGACCATACAGCGACATGGGAAAGCTCACCGGGTTTATGGAATATGGCCGTGTCTTGCCGGGATCGCGTGACCCCCAGGGCCGCATCGCCGACTGGCAGGAATTTCACGATCACCTGCCGGAAAAGACCCTGCAGGAACAGGGAGCCCGCTGCATGGACTGCGGCGTTCCCTTCTGCCACACCGGACAGTTGCTGCCGGGAGGCGCCTCCGGCTGTCCGATCAACAACCTGATTCCAGAGTGGAACGATCTGGTTTATCGCGGACAGTGGAAAGAGGCGCTGGCGCGCCTGCACAAGACCAACAACTTTCCCGAGTTCACCGGGCGGGTCTGTCCCGCGCCCTGCGAGGGATCGTGCGTGCTGGGGATCAGCGAGCCGGCCGTCACCATCAAAAGCATCGAGTGCGCCATCGTCGACAAGGGTTTCGACCAGGGCTGGATCGTCGCCGAGCCGCCCGCCGCCCGCACCGGCAAGGAGGTGGCCGTGGTCGGTTCGGGCCCGGCGGGCCTGGCCTGCGCCGCCCAACTGAACAAGGCCGGCCACACCGTCACCGTCTTTGAACGCGACGATCGCATCGGCGGTCTGTTGATGTACGGCATCCCGCCGATGAAGCTGGAAAAGTCCATCGTCGACCGGCGAATCAAGCTGCTGTCCGAAGAAGGGATCACCTTCGTCACCAGCACCAACGTCGGCAAGAATTACCCGACCGAAAAGCTGCGCAAGCAATTCGACGCCGTGGTGTTGTGCGGCGGCGCCACGCGGGCGCGTGATTTGCCGGTGGAGGGCCGCAATCTGGGGGGAATCCACTACGCCATGGATTTCCTGCTGAAAAGCTGCAAGAGCCTTCTGGACAGTAACTTCAAAGACGGGCAATACATCTCGGCCAAAGACCAGCACGTGGTGGTCATTGGCGGCGGCGACACTGGCACCGACTGTGTCGGCACGTCGATGCGCCACGGCTGCAAGAGCCTGGTGCAGTTCGAAATTCTCCCTCGCCCGCCCGACGACCGCGCCGCCGACAACCCTTGGCCGCAATGGCCGCGCGTCTACAAGATGGATTACGGCCAGGAAGAGGTCGCCGCGCGCTTCGGCGCCGACCCGCGCGCCTATCGGACTGTCACCAAACGGTTCGTCGGCGACAAGAACCACACTGTCAAAGAGCTGCACACCGTCGAGATCGAATGGGTCAAGGGCGCCGACGGTCGGATGATGATGAAGGAAGTGGCCGGAACCGAGAAGGTCTGGCCGGCCGACCTGGTGCTGCTGGCGATGGGATTTCTCGGCCCAGAAAAAGAAGGTTTGCTGGCCGAGCTGGGCGTGAAGCTGGACGAACGCACCAACGTGGTCGTCGGTGAGGACAAACAAACCACCGTGCCCGGCGTCTTTGCCGCCGGCGACATGGCGCGCGGACAGTCGTTGATCGTGTGGGCCATCGCCGAAGGTCGCGCCGCCGCCAAAGGCGTCGACAAGTTCCTGATGGGCGAGACACTGCTGCCGTAGGGCCAGGGTCGCGGGCGAGACAGACAGCGTTCGGCCGGCAGGCGGCCGATCTTCGGCCGGATTTCGGCCGGATCGCGCGCTGGATGCGACGGATCAGGCCCGCTTCCTTGGCACGCCGATGGCAGTCGCCTGATCGGATGGCCAGTCACCAGTCGTTTCGTTGGCATCCGAACGTCATCCCGCTACGGCAAACGGAGGAATCTGATCGGCTGCCACCGAAACGTGCTTCGCTGCTGCCTGACGAGCCGGTGACTTTGCGACCGTCACCTGCCGCAACACCCCGGTTGATGGACCGCGTGCGCCAGGCCATCCGGCTGCGCCACCTGAGCCGCCGCACCGAGAAGGCCTACTCCGGTTGGATCAAACGCTTCATCCTGTTTCATCGCAAACAGCATCCGGCAGCGATGGGTGGCGCGGAGGTCACGGCTTTTCTGTCCAGCCTGGCCAGTGACCGGCACGTCAGCGCGTCGACGCAGAACCAGGCATTGGCCGCGGTGCTGTTTCTTTACCAGGTCGTCCTGGAACAGCCGCTGCCGTGGCTGGATGGAATGGTCCACGCCAAGCGGCCCGCCCGGCTGCCGGTCGTTCTGACCCGCGACGAAGTGCGGGCTCTCCTTGAACACATGGAAGGCACACCGGGACTGGTTGCTCGGTTGCTTTATGGCGCTGGGCTGCGGCTGCTGGAAGCGTTGACCATGCGCGCGAAGGACATTGATTTCGAAAAACGCGCGATCGTCGTTCGCGATGGCAAAGGTCGCAAAGATAGAGTGACAGTCCTACCGGCCAGCCTGATTGAACCACTGAAGCAAGAGACCGCGCGGGTGTGGGAACAGCATCGACACGACGTCGAGCGTGGCGACGGCTGGGTCGCGCTGCCCGACGCGCTGGGCGTCAAATATCCGAACGCTGGTCGCGAATGGGGCTGGCAATGGATTTTTCCGGCGACAAGGAATTACGTCGATCCTTCCACCCGGCAGCGCCGCCGCCACCACCTTCACGAAACCGTCATCCAGCGTTGTCTGAAAGTAGCGCGCCTGGCCGCACGCCTGGCCAAACCCGCCACCCCCCACACCCTCCGCCATTCTTTCGCCACCCATCTTCTGGAAGACGGCTACGACATTCGCACCATTCAAGAACTTCTCGGCCACCAGGACGTCAGCACGACCATGATTTACACCCACGTCCTGAACCGCGGCCCCCACGGCATCCGCAGTCCCCTCGACCGGTGATCACCGCCACGAAGTTCTCTGCTGCATAGCAAATTTATCCCTGCGACGATGAGCCGATCCGAATGAGTTTCTGCAAATTTCCGGGAGGGACGAGTCTGAGATACGAACAGGACTATCACGCCGTTCGCAAATTTCCGAGGACGGCACCTTTCGTGCATCTTCTGCAGGGATAACAATTATCCCTGCGAGGGAATGCTGTAGAATACTAGTTAGGCCGACTTGACGGAACGCTTGCTGTCGACGGAGGGATGATGAAGTGGACACGAGTGTCCGTGGTAGCGGCGGTCGTCTTGTCTGTCACAGGCACCATGGCGTCGGGGGAGAAGCCGTGGATTCCTGAGAAGGGGTTCGTTCCGGACAGCGCGACGGCGATCCGAATCGCGGTGGCCGTCTGGATTCCACTCTACGGTGAAAAGTTGATCGCGGGCGAAAAGCCCTATCGAGCTACCCTTCGGGGCGACACCTGGACCGTGACCGGTTCCATACCAGATGGATTCGAGGGTGGTGCAGCCATCGCTGAACTCTCGAAGCGAGACGGCCGCATTTTGAGGGTGATTCATGAACAGTAGGACCAGGTATGCGCGGTCTAACAGGGCGTTGAACCTGACGGCGCTTCGCGCCGCAGGTTAACGCCACGATCGTTAGCCCGACGAGCGCCTTTCATACTGCTGACCTGCACCGAGGCCACAATGAGAATCACGAATCTCAACATTAAAAACTATCGAACGCTTGAAGACATTAGCTTACCTTTCGCCACCTCGTATGCAGCGATCTGCGGGCGAAACGATGCTGGCAAGAGCAACATCATTCGGGCTCTCCGCCTCGTACTACGGGAGCAGGCGCGACCGTTCTTCCACGATGACGACGAGGAGCGGATCTCATTCAAACAAGATTTTCCAAAATGGAAGAAAGTGCCCCCGGATGAGGATAAATCTCAACCAATATCGATAAGTGTATCTCTCGAATTGGACAGCGAGCGAGACGCTGGACTGCACCGGTTTGTTATCAAGCAACTCGGACTGACCGAGGACCTCCAAAAGTTGATTCTCACGATCGAACTTGAGCGTGGATCCGAAAAAAGTGAAGAAGCCGTTCTTCGAGTACGTGCGGGCGATCGAACCTTCGCTGATCTAGACGCGCAGGAGGTTCTCAAACGGTTTCGGAACGCGGGAAGTATTCTGTTTCACAACTCAACAGAAACGGATCCTCCATTAAGGTATGCCGGTGCATTTCGCCACTATATTGGCGGCTTGTCAGATGAGTACGCCGACCTATTTAAGTCGAGTCGCGATAATCTCAATAAGAAACTCGGGAAACTGGCTAGAAAACATGCCAGCGAATTCGAGGCATTTTTGGGACGCCTTGGTTCAAAGTATAAGATCGGTCTTGGAGTACCCTCGTTTGATATAGGGTTCTTTCCCATAAGCATCACACTGGGGCACAAAGACTACGACGTCCCCCTTGATTCATGGGGAAGTGGCACAAGGAATCGAACGTTGATTCTCCTCGCGCTCCTTCGCGCAAAACAAGTTAGCCAATCGGCAACCTCAGCAGACAAGGTCACGCCGGTACTCGTCATCGAGGAACCGGAGAGCTTCCTTCATCCGTCCGCTCAAGCCGAATTTGGGCGTGTCTTGAACGATCTCGCCGACGAGTTTGCGGTGCAGGTTATTGTTACAACACACAGCCCGTACTTGCTGAGCACTCGGACTGCGGAAGCTAACCATCTAGTGTGCCGTCGCCGTCACTACAAGCAGAGCCTTGGAACTGAGCTCATTGACACCGGCGGAGATAACTGGTTCAAGCCTTTTGGTGAGGTACTTGGATTGGACGGTGGGGAGCTAAAACCCTGGCGTAATTTAATGTTTAGCCCTCGCGATCACGTCCTTCTGGTTGAAGGCGACACGGATCGTGATTATCTGGAACTACTGCGAGACGAGCGTCATGGGACAAAACGCTTGAAGTTCGATGGCGAAATCCTGCCCTACGACGGGACAGGAAGTCTACAGAGTCCCGTGCTGGTCCGATTCTTGAGGAATCGTTACCAAAGACTGTTTGTTACTTTTGATCTCGACTCGGCACCAAGCATTGAAAAGATGTTGCAACATCTCGGATTTCAAGATGGTGCGGACTACGTCGCGGTGGGAATGGCAGAGGCAGGCAAGCGGAATATCGAAGGCCTTCTCCCGGAACGTGTGGTTAAGGCTGTGTTTGCGGCACACGCGAGCACCGTGCAAGCCGCCACGAATGGCACCAAGGACGAGCAGAAGTCGGCGAAAGGTCGTTTGAAGAAGTTTCTATTCGAAGAGTTTAGAGCGAACGCAGTACCAGGAGATGAAGATTTTGGTGGGTTCTACAGGCTTGCCAGAAAGATTGAGCGCGCCTTCCCACCAGAAAAACCGAAGGACGAGATAGGGGGCGGGCTAACAGAGGAATGAAGCAGACGGTCGCCTGTGGCGCCCGCAGCTTATTCCCATCATGTTGGACAGACCAGGACATGATTGAGGTGTTTATCCCAGAGGGCCGTGAGCTCCCCCTCGATGAAGTTCGTGTTGCGGAGCTTGTAGCGAAGGCGCTGTACGCCGCTGAACGTGACCTGCGGTCTGTAACGCCGCCCCACATTTCCCGAGCAATTTATCGCCCAACCACCAACGGGTGGGCTGCTACTGAGTTGCCGTTTCCCCACTACCGGGCACGGATTGTGTGGGACGCCATCGACAAGGTGTGGAATGCCGCCGAAACCGAAGAACTTACGGGTTATCTCTGGGAACGCGGCGCTCTCAAGAAAAAAATCTCCACTGAAGGCCAAGTAGCTCCCGGCAAAGACTCGTGGGCGCGATTTGTTTGGGGCGAACTAATTCATGGCCCCCTTCTGCACCTCCTTCGCGAGGCTGCGATCCGGGAGCTAAACGATACCGGCGGCTTTACCCCATGGGAACTGGGCCACGAGGAGGTACGGCTCGCAGCAGAGGAGATCGCGCGGCGTTTGTGCAAGTCTGGACGCCGCGTGGTTGCTTTATGCCCTGTTGTCGGCCTCGCACTTGGCGACGACTGCGATCGATTTGAATCCGAGGTGGGTGTGGTCATTTATCGAATGACCGAAGACCGGAAACGCCTCCTTCTTTCCCGATTCGAATCCGAATTTGTCGACGAAGACATGTTGTCGTGGGCAGCGGACGCTCTAGTCGAGATCACCCAAACATTTTCAGCTGAAGACGACGACGACGTTGCAAGGTCGATTGCGAGCGCGCTCGACAGGATCAAGTGGTCCACGCTGGTCACGGCTGAAGGAACAGTGCCCGTCGAAGAAGGGCCAGTAATCATTCGAGGGCCAGCGGGGTGGCGAGGACGAACCCTTCGGCGTGGAGATCCCGTCGTCGGGAATCGATCCTGGCCTCACCACCGGATCACAGAGGACACTTGGCGAGCTATTGCTGCCGCGATTGAGGAATTGAAAAAGGCAGAAAGCGCCACCGTCGAACTGGAGCAAGCCGTGTGGCACTTTGGTAGATCGTGCACCGCAACGATCGGCAGGGACATTGTGCTGGAGTCAGCTATCGGCCTTGAGCACCTCCTCGTGCCGGATTCCGGCGAGGCGACCTACAAGCTTTCTGTCCACGGACTTGCGCTTCTGGGAGCCTCGGAGGGATTTTCGGTTGCCGATGAACTCGTCGACATCTATCGAATGAGAAGTCAGGCTGCTCACGGCTCCGGAAGTTCTGAACACAAGTTTAAGGAAACCGCACCGCGAGCCAGAATGCTTCTGGCTAAAGCCATCTGGGCGATTGTTCGCGGGATCAATGGGGGCTCTGTTCGCGTCACAGATGCCAAGGGAGACATCGGAAAGGCAGTAAAGGCGCACTTTCTCCGCATGATTGCGAGAGCTGTCCAACCCGGCGTTGAACCCGACGGGCCTCCGGCCCGCGGGTTAACGCCATGACGTTGGACGGACTGGAGACAAAGTGCCAAGTGTACTGATCGAAATCCGGCGCGCGATTCCCGCCGAAGAGGAATCTCGCCTCATGGAGGCGGTCCACTCGGCCTTACGAGAGGCCTTCAAGATTCTCCCAGGTGACAGGAACGTGCGCCTGGTCGTTCACGAACCCCATCGCTTTGCCTGCCCCCCGGAGCGAAGCCAACCGGAGCTCTACACACACATCAGCATCGACGCCTTCGCCGGCCGATCGCTTGATGCGAAGCGAGCTCTATACCGTGGCATCGTCGAAAAGTTGGAGGATCTCGGGATTCCGAAGGACCACGTTAAGATCATGTTGAAAGAGATCCCGAAGGAGAACTGGGGCATCCGAGGAGGCCACGCGGGTTGCGACGTAGAGCTGGGCTTCAAGATAGATGTATAGGTGGCGCCGTCCAACCCGGAATTGCAGCGGACGGGCTGCGCCCGCCGCTGAATTCCAGTATCGTTATGCGGACATCGAATGGTTGAGCAGGAATCGCTGATTTCTTCCGCACTCGAGAATGCGGTATGGGCATTCACGCTCGTGCGCCGACGCTATCCCCTCCTGATGGACACGGCGGCGGAACTCGGACGCGTTCGAGAACACGTCAATGTATACGGGCACAATGACGGTCTCATGCAAATCATGAGGGATTCATTCGACATGCTCGTTATCGATCTTTTCTCGATCCGAGAATCTCTGGTCGAGCGTGGCGGTCTCCTGGACCTGGTCCGGCAGTCACCTCAAATCCTTCGCCGTCGATCGCCCGAGGAGTTTCATCCGAATGAGACCGGCGCGGGGCTTTCGGACGAGGAGCGCACGCGAATGCTCCCGGATCTCATTCGCCTGACCCAAGAGCGCTATGCGCGCGGTATCAATACGGCTATCAACCGACTCGTCGGATCATCGGATCCCGTCACCGCCGAGAGCGTCGACCAGCTAATAGCAGATTTTCGGCGGGCCACCGAGGCGCTTGATCGAGACCGGAACCGAGTCAGGGCGCATCGGTATCAAAGGGGAAGTCACGATACAACCCACCTGTTTATCCCACTGCCCGATTTGGTCTCGCAGATCGGCGTGGTTGAACGCCTCTTGGCCGATTTTTATCTAATTGTCCACAATGGAAGCTTTGCCATGGAAATGACGTTCGCGTGTGACCCAACCGGCACTGCGGAGTCGCTGGCAGATCTGCTAGTCCACGGAACCATCAATCGCGCCACCCTTGCGTATGGAGCCGTTCCAACTGAGCCGTCGGGGGCCGACGACAGGCCGTGGTATTGGGCGAAGCGCGAAGCGGTGATTCAGGGACGTGTTGAGCCCAGGAATATTCCGTCAAAACGTCAGGGAGCCGCATAACACGCCGATGAAGCGGACGGGCTTCGCCCGCCGCTTATCGCCAGGACGTTGGGCAGCCGGAGTGAGTCTCCGGTGGGAGGAATGAAGATGAACGGATTTGGTTGGGCGCGCGTCCTCACAGCGTTCGCTTTGTGGTGTTTCGTCGGTGCGACGGTCGTCGGCTGCGGCGGCAGTGGAAGCAGCGTTACGGACTGCCCGTCCTACGTCGTTGTTCCGGACGGCGGCGCGAGCGGGTTCTCGTCGGTCGGCGAGTGGCGCACGGACGGGGTCTGCGCGCAGTATTGCCAGGCCGACTACCCAGTGTGCCAACTTGCGACGGCGAACTCCGTGAAGTGCCAGAAGGGGTGCCAATGATGTATCGAACTCTCCATCGCGCCGCGTGCAATTGGTTGCTGCCCAACCCGGCGTTGAACCTGACGGGCCTTCGGCCCGCAGGTTAACGCCACGACGTTATGCGGATCCAATGAGGCGCGAGACTGCTGAAGTGGATGCCTTGAAGCTTGACGAGTCATCGCGCCGGCTGTTGGCAGCCATGACCGATCATCCGATTCGAGGTCGCACAAACTTCCTAATGGAGAAGCTTTCTGACGGGACGTGGAGTCTCGTGGTCAAGATCCCTTCTCCGACCGGCGACCGACGGCGCACCATTTCGCTTTGGCTCGACGAGAAACGCGTCCCGTCTCTTGAATTCGGTGCCTGGCATTCCCATGCCGATCTCTGGGATCCCGATCCCGACGTCGGGCTGCGCCGGATGCTCGACTACCTTGAGCGGATCACCGACGGTGAGATCGTTCTCGCCGAGTTGCCGACAGTTGGTGATGGAATGCCCTACCGAGTTATCGACATGACTGACCGGGAGGAGATCCTCGATGAACTGACGTCGCCCGATGTCCCCCCTGAGATGAAACTGCTATCTTGGTCGGGTGCCGAGGACGCCTTATTGAGTGATTTGCGCGAACAGCCCGCATAACCCGCCGTTGCAGCGGACGGCGCTTGCGCGCCGCCGCTGAACGGCAGATCGTTAGCCGGATACAGCGATGAGCCAGGATGCGCTTCGGGAGAAAGTAGTCGCGATCGCCCGAGGCATCCTCGACGGCGAGACTGAGGTGTTGGAAGGCTCACGGATCTTGTCGGGACTGCTCGGGCGGCTGTCTCTTGGCGATGATGACGAGGACCATCGCGCGTTCGTGCTGATCGACTCCGAGACCGACGCGCTGCCAGTAAGCCGGGCTCGAGCCCACTGGTCAGCAGAGTCGCTGTTGGAACTCGACCCGCGGTTCCGCGACGCTCAAAAGTGGGCTCTGGCGATCGCCGAGCCGCACTGCTCGAACCTGATCAAGAGATTCGCTCCGGTGTCGTGAGGTCGGCGGTGGTACCGGCTAACAACGTGTTGCAGCGGACGGCGCTTGCGCGCCGCCGCTGAACACGAGATCGTTAGCCGGATCGACCCAGGCGATGCCTCGAT